>JAYSRS010000373.1:0-4288 GCA_043720935.1 Saprospiraceae bacterium | reverse complement strand
AGCTGCCTCCGATAGATTTTTTCCCGCACGCCTTTTTCGCGCAGCGAAAAACAGTGCGTATGAAAATACGCTTTTATTTATTTCGCATTCCTAAGAATTAAAACGGTTGACATCTGAAATTACTTCCCCATCAAATACGCTTTATTTTGAGCATCGGGATAATTCCAAGAAAGCCACGACAACGTGCTTTGTTCGGCCTCAAAATGCGTGCGTTTTCGTTGAATTTTTTGGTCAATAAAATCGGCTTTCGCACTTTCACTTGTAAAAATCGGTTGACTAAAATCCGCATCGTCGCTTTCAGAAAAAGGCTGATTCGGCATTTTTTTGAGCAATTCAGAACGGTATGCCATCAAGATTCGGAGGTTTTTGTCGGAGACATCTTGAAGTAGGAAACGGGCGTCAACGAGGCCGCTTTTAGTGGCTGTCGTCAGATTGTATTTTGAAATAAAAACATCCCAATTGACAAAACAGGCTAAGAGCAAAACGCCATAAAGCGTCCACGCACCGCGTGTTATAAAATAAAAAAATGTGCGTTTCTCCTTGATTTTCAAATAGATAAAGCCTAAACCGAATAAAACGAGCGTTAAGAAAATAAAGACGCCGATGCGTTTGTAAGCCAAGCCATACGCATCAATATACTGCCAATTTCTCATGCCTACGGACAGGGCAAGCACCGCGTTTTGGGCCAACCACGCGTAAGCAAGACCCCTCAGTATTTGGGCGTTTTTGGCAAAATTTAGGATGCCTCGGAACAAAACAAGCAAGACGATACCCGCTAAGGTGATGCCGAAAATCAAGACGTTCGTCCCTGCGTGCACGAACTGTTTGAGTTCACCTGCTGACGGCAACGTATTGCCATAAAACCACACGTTTTGAATGTCCAAAATGTTGTTAATCAGCAACAAAACATTGAGCGTAACGAGCAGATTTAAAGCATTTTGATACGTATTTTGAAGGACGGCGGCTTGTTCGTCGGCGTATTCGTCGGCTTCGTTGTTGTTGTTTTTAACCGTCAAATCGTCGCTCAAGTTGGCTTCAATTGACTTTAAAAAAGGAAAATTATGCGGCCAAATTGCGCCTCCGACGACAAAAACACCAAAAATAAAGAAGAAAAAACGCGCTAAATTGATGTCAAACGAGAACCAACGCACGAGGTATGCGAAGGCATTATCCGACAATGCAGCAAATTTTGGATTGGCAATAAAGTAAATCATGAAGAAAATGGGGACTATCAAAACCGACAGCCAAACACTTTTTAAGCCGCGACGGGCTTGTTGTTGGCCCCTCAGTATCGGCAAATCTAGGAGGCTTCTGATGGCATTTGCAGGTACGGAAAAAACATTGAGGCAGTATGTTAAACCCGCATTGACCAAAAAACGCAATTGAATTTGTTGCGTCAAACCAACAAAAATTGCAAAAACAAGTAGGTGTATGGCTATGGTAATCGCCGAATTGTGCCAAATAATCAACACATCAACGACAAACAATCCCGCCGCAATTGCTTGAACGGCACGAGTTTTAAAGGCTTTTTTATTAAAATAAAAAAGCATACCACCGATAAATAAATCGAATAGTAAGACATTCACACCTTGTTTTTCGTTCCAAAAAACAAGGTTGAAAAGCGTTGCGCCGACAATGACGGCGATGGTTCTAGCAGAGGATTGAGACATTCTTTTTAAATTTAATTTTTAAATAATTGATTACCAACCTAACGCCAGTTTGAAACCCGCGTTAGATTTTGTTTAAAATAGTCAGTTTTAGTGAAAATACGGCCCCTCAGTATTTTTGTCTTTTTGGCGTTAAAACAACTTTGAATTTCAAAGTTTACAGATAAAAAAAATGCAACCTAACTTTTCGATTGCAAATTGATTCTAGCTAATTTTTTACATCTTAAAGCATTGATAATCAAAGACTTAGAGTGCCAAGCTGTCTATAAAAATTCATAACTCATATTTATCACTCCTTATTCCTTACACTATATTTTTCAACAAATTTTCTAGTGCCGTTAAGTGTTCACCAAACGCGTGACGCCCTGCAATCGTTGCGGTGTAGGTCGTTTGTGGTTTTTTGGCAACAAATTGCTTTCTGACTTCGATGTAATTTTCTTTTTCTAAGACCTTAATATGACTCGCCAAATTGCCGTCTTCTAGGTTCAACATCTCTTTCAAAGTCGTAAACGCCACCCAGTCGTTCACCATGAGCATAGACATGATGCCGAGTCGGATGCGGTTATCAAACGCTTTGTTATTAATTTTATCTAAAAGATGTTTCATACGAAAATTTCAAATTTCAAAGATTTCACTTACTACGAGCGGCTAAAATGAGCCACTGATTGGGCAGATACAACTGATTTACGCTGATTTTTAGTTTCCTTCTGAATGACAAAAAAATCAGTGTCAATCAGTCGTATCTGCCCAATCAGTGTGTCATTGCGTAACATTATTTATCATTTCTTTCGTATTTAAAATACATCATCAAGCCATAAAAAATGTGCAAAAAGCCGAAGCCAATAACCCAAAATTCCATCCCAAATCGGAGCATAAACATCCCCAACAACCCCAAGGCTATTTCCGTCAAACCCAAGTATAAAACGTCATTTAAGGTATATTTACTGCCATTTACTAAGGCTAAACCATAGAAAACCAAGGTAGTAGGCGCAACAAAAGCCAATTCGCCATGCACCAATAAAGCCAAGCAAAACAAGCCGCCGACAAACAAAGGTACGCCTAAATTGAACAGCAACCGCCGAGCCGTCGGATCCCAAATTGATTGCCCTTTCAGCCGAGCGCGGCGCGTTGTGAAATAGATGCCAAAAGCAATCGCCGTCGCTGCCGTCAAGAGCGCATCCATGATGAAAAATAGTAAATAGTCTAAGCCCCAACGCGTTGTCGTCAAAGCGCGTACATAATACACGTATTGATGGTCATACTCAAAAGGTTGCGCGCCTAAATACACATATGCGACCGTCGCGCCGACTAACGCACAGACACCTGCGGCAACGCCTGACAAGCCACTCAATCCGATAAAACGGCTGGAGCGTTCCATGAGTGAACGAATTTCGCGGAGTTCTTTTAGTTGGTCGTGGGCGGATGGTGTCATGTCTTTTTTTAAAAATTTAACTACTTTGAAATGCAAAGTTATTGCGATTTTTCAGAAGCGCAATTTTTTTTTGATTTTTTTGATTTTTAATTTACGCATACGCCTATCTTTGCGCCGAAAATTGCATTCCACACATTTCTAAGTAATTAATTATCAACGTTTTATGGACAAGTTCTTATTAGACGACAAAACGCTGGATTTTATTCTGACCTACGCCCCGAAGGCACTTATCGCCGTTGTGATGACTGTCGGCGGTTTGTGGTTGATTGGCCGATTTACGGAAGCTGCCGACAAAGGCATGAAACGCTCGGGTATTGACCCCGATTTGTTGCCATTTTTGGTCTCAATGCTCAATATTTTTTTAAAGGTTTTTCTGATTTTATCGGTTGCCAATATTGTGGGCATCGAAACGACGTCGGTTGTGGCTGTTTTGGCCTCAGCAGCTTTTGCGGTTGGTTTGGCCTTGCAAGGGACGCTTTCTAACTTTGCGGCGGGGGTGATGATTCTCATTTTTAAACCGTATCGGGTGGGCGACATTGTCGAAATGCAAACCGTTCATGGGAAGGTAAAAGAGATACAAATCTTTAATACATTGGTGGTTACGCAGCAAGAAAAAATCATAATTGTCCCGAATTCTACCGCCGTCAATGGTATCATCAGCAATTTGACATCGCAGCAATTGGTCAGAACAAACATCCTCGTTCCCGTGCGTTACAACGCCGATTTTGACGAAATTCGCTTGAATATCCTCATTATACTGAGGGGGTCTAATTTGGTTTTGAATGAACCGACAATTGATATTGAAATGCAAAGTTTTGGTGAAGACGGTTTTTATATCGGTGTTTACGCCCCTTGCAAAGCCGAACATTTGGAAGAATTAACGTCGTGGTTGAATCAAAAAATTTATACCGAATTGACAAAAGCGGGTGTTAAATTGGGCGTTAGAAAATATAAAGCGAAGTAATCCGTCAATTTTTTAAGGAAATTAAGAATTAAGAATTAAAAACTGTGCAAATGCTTGATTTTCAGTCAATTGTAAAGCGTGTATTCTTTTACGGAATTATCGGCTTTATGTCGCAAAATACTGAGAGGGTATCAGATTTAGGAAATTTTGCAAATTTCCTAAATCTTTTGCCACTTTTGCCACAAAAATGCCTTTTTTTACTCAAAAATTGATTTGCGACATAAA
>JAYSRS010000372.1:0-4289 GCA_043720935.1 Saprospiraceae bacterium | reverse complement strand
GACGATTGCGACGATGGTGCCGCGTGGTGGTTTCAGTTGGGTGACAAAACGCTTGATGGGCGAGGTCAAAATCCCGTTGATTACGACAAATCGCATCAATATGCCCGACGTGGCGGAGCAAATCTTAGCCGACGGACACGCCGATATGGTATCTATGGCGCGTCCTTTTTTAGCCGACCCCGAGTTGCCTAAAAAGGCGTTAGAAGGCCGAACCGATGAAATAAATACGTGCATCGGTTGCAATCAAGCCTGTCTCGACCATGTTTTTGAGCGCAAAACGGCCAGTTGCTTGGTCAATCCACGGGCTTGTCATGAGTTGGAAATCAATGTGTTGCCCACAAAAATCAAGAAAAAAATTGCCGTTGTTGGGGCCGGGCCATCGGGCTTATCGTGTGCGATTACGTTGGGGGAACGTGGACATGAAGTACACTTATTTGAAGCGAGTGATATTTTAGGTGGACAATTCAACATCGCCCGACAAATTCCGGGAAAGGAGGAATTTACGGAGACTTTGCGTTACTACAAACGTCAAATGGAACTCCAAAAAGTGCAAATTCATTTGAACACTTTATTTGATGAAAGTTTGGCTAATGGCTTTGATGAAATTGTTGTTGCAACGGGCGTCACAGGCCGTAAAGCGGGTATCGAAGGCGAGAATCATCCGAAAGTGTTGACTTACACGGACGTTGTTTTGCATAAAAAACCTGTTGGTAAAACTGTGGCAATTGTTGGCGCAGGTGGCATTGGTTTCGACGTTGCCGAATTTCTGACACATTCAGAACACGTTGGTATTGAAGGCTTTATGAATGAATGGGGCGTTGATATGAACTACGAACGCGCAGGTGCTTTGATGAAAAGTAAGCTGGAAAAATCGCCACGCGAAGTCTTTTTGTTGCAACGCTCGGCAGGAAAAATGGGTGAACGCCTCGGCAAAACAACGGGTTGGATTCACCGCGCCGCGTTAAAAAAGAAACGCGTTCAAATGATTAGCGGTGTGACGTATCAGAAGATTGACGACGAAGGTTTGCACATTTTGATAAATGGCGAAGCGCAAGTTTTAGAAGTTGACAACGTGGTTATTTGCGCGGGCCAAGTCTCAAATAATGCCTTATTTAATGCTTTGAAAGCTAAAAATGCCCACGTTCATCTCATAGGCGGTGCGTTGCAAGCGGGTGAAGTAGATGCAAAACGGGCGATTGAGGAAGGCGTTAAATTGGGTATTGCGTTATAGTTTTTATGGTTTTTCAATCTCTGGTAACTTCGGAAATCTCAATTACCCTCTAATCTATACAAGCAATATTGTCATTGCGAGGAGGCACGACGAAGCAATCTTTAAGTTTTTGCAGACTTTTTAATAAAACGTCGCCGAGATAACCTCCTCGACGACGTTCTAACCTTTAAAAACCTCAAAATACTGAGGGGAGGCATTTTTACAAATTATCAAACATTTACGAAATCTTGAAAATTTCGTAAATGTAGTCTCCGCTAAAATTATCAAACAGCCAAATCAGTAAGGGTCAACATCCACGGCTACCCGAACGTTTGAAAAACCCTCCAAAGTCTGCAATTCGTGCGTCGCTTCGGCGATAATGTCTTTCGCCAAGGCCAATTTAGCCACATCACGTTCCATTTTTATTAAATAATTGAGAATGTAATACGTATTGACCCACTCAACAAGCGGCGTTGCGGGGCCACTCACGCGGTCGCCCAAACGCCCCCTCAGTATTTTGGAAAAAACCTTCGCTGCTTCGCGCAAAACATCGGGTTTTTTATGCTTTAAATTAATCGCAATCAGGCGCACAAACGGCGGATAACTAAACGCTTGACGCTCCGCAATTTCTCGATTAAAAAAAGTTGCATAATCATTATTTTGAACATCACGAAGGACAAAGCTCTTAATATCGAAGGCTTGAATCAACACTTTACCGCGTTTATGCTTCCGTCCAGCCCGTCCCGACACTTGCAAAAGCAATTGAAACGCCCGCTCTGTTGCCCTAAAATCGGGAAACCGCAACAGACTATCGGCACTCAAAACGCCCACCAAACCGACATTTTCAAAGTCCAAACCTTTTGTTACCATTTGCGTCCCGACCAAGATGTCAATCTCCTTATCTTCAAAATCAGATATGATTTTTGAATGCTGTGTTTTGGTTCTCGCAGTATCTAAATCAAGCCGCCCAATCTTCGCTTCGGGCAGGTGTATTTTCAATTCGTCTTCAATTCGTTCAGTGCCGAAACCTTTGATAATCAATGTTTTAGAGCCACAAGCGGGGCATTCTTTGGGTAGTTTTATCGTATAGCCACAATAGTGACAATTGAGGGCGTTTGTGAATTTGTGATAGGTCAAGGTCACGTCGCAATTCTTACATTCACTCGTCCACGCGCACGTCGAACAGGTATATGTGGGCGCGTAACCGCGTCGATTTTGGAATAAAATTACCTGTTCGCCGCGTTTCAGTGCCTCTTTCAGTTCATTCACCAAAGCACTCGAAAAATTGCCGACGACCGTTTTTTTCTTCGTCTCTTCCTTCATGTCCACAATGGCAATCTCGGGCATTTGCAAACCGCCAAACCGTTCGGTCATTTCGACGAGCCCAAACTTGCCATTTTGAGCATTCGCGTACGTTTCTACTGAGGGGGTCGCTGTACCTAACAAAACTTTTGCTTTGTATTGCGAAGCGAGAAAAATCGAGGCATCACGTGCATTATAACGTGGTGCAGGGTCTTGTTGCTTGAAAGAAGGGTCGTGTTCTTCGTCAACGATAATCAATTTCAGATTCTGAAAAGGCAGAAACAAAGCCGACCGAACGCCCAAAATAATCGGCTTCCCGCCAAAGGCTTGCGACCACAGCTCGACGCGTTCGTGCGCATTGAGTTTGGAATGGTATATCGTGATTTTATCGCCAAATATCTTCTCCAAACGGCTAATAATTTGCGTCGTCAAAGCAATTTCGGGCAATAAATACAAGACTTGACCGCCGTTTTCGATGGCTTTCTCCATCAATTCGGTATAAACCCGCGTTTTGCCCGAACCCGTAACACCGTGCAATAGCGCGACATTTTTGGTTTCAAACGCTTTTTTAATGTCATAAATCGCCTTGGTTTGTTGGGTACTTAGTTCAGGATTGGCCAACAATTCATCACCATAACCACCAATTCTACTGACTTCGCGCTCGTAAATCTCAAAAATGCCTTTCTTTTCAATCGCCCGAAGTACGCCTAAATCAACCGTTTTGGCTTTTTCATAAATCTCCGAACACCGTACAACGGGTTGATTTCTAATGAGTTGCAAATAAGCGAGCATGGCATTGGTTTGCTTCTCTGAATTTTTAATTTGGTCAAAAATCGCCGACATAGACACCCCCTCAGTATCGGAGGCATACGGCTCTTTAAAACGAACGCAGGAGACGACTTTGGGCTTGAATTTTTGTTGTAATTCCTCTTTGATGTCCAAAATTTGGTGCATCAGCAATCGGTTGATAATCGGATAGACGGTGCGGTGGCCCAATATTTTCTGAATTTGATCAATCGTCAACTCTTTTTGAATCGTCAACGCCTCGGCGACTAAATATTCTTGGTCATTGAGTTCAGAGAAATTTTGGTCGTGTTCAGGGTTCAAAATTATCCGCGTTTCTGACGACAATTTCATGTTCGTCGGCAAGGCCGCATTCATCACTTCGCCCAAAGTACAGCCATAATAACGTGACAACCATTGCCAAAAATCTAACTGTAAAACGGAGATAATCGGTTCATCGTCAATAACTTGTAAAATCGGTTTCGTCGTATAATCAGGTTTTTCAGCCGATACGCCAATGACGACCGCCGAGTATAAATCCCGCCCTTTGCCCATTTGCACCTCAACACGTATGCCAAATTTTACCCGTTCAATAAGTTCATCAGGAATATAAAAAGTTAAGGGTTTTGGCATCGCCAAAGGCAAAATGACGGTCGCAAAAGCGGTGGGTTCGATATGTTTGAAAAGTTCCAATTTTTTTGTTTTAAATTAACCGTCAATAAGTAGATGCTCAATGTCAAAATCTTTCATCGACATAGTAACCGTATGATTGAAATAGTGAATTATGTCAACAGCATATTACTGCACAAACCCAAAATGGCCCACAGATTTGACTGACACGACTGATTACACTGATTTTTCTTATAATTTCACTTTTTGTAAATTATCTGTGCAATTTGTCACGGGCTGTTTTTCGCTACGCTCAAAAGACGCCCTTTAAAGAAATCTATCGGAGCGAGCGTGTTTTTCAAGATAAAAATCTTCGATTTTTATC
>JAYSRS010000371.1:0-12581 GCA_043720935.1 Saprospiraceae bacterium | reverse complement strand
TCTATTCTCTTATTTTATTGTCTTGTTAACCATAAAAGTAAAGAGAATAGGGGGAATATTTTTTTTTAACTTAACAAGCCAGTTTCAAACCCGCGTCAGATTTGGCGTTGCGTCTTTTAACCGATAATGCCGATATAAAATGAGTAAATGACGAACTCAGCGCGTTAAAACAATATAATCCCGTATCAACGTTTTAAAAAATTCTACCATGCCTTGTGGCCGTTGAAGCGGTAAAGTCGGCAAGTCTAAGACTTTTTGTAAGTGCAAAAACAAGGCTTTTACGGCATCTTCTTGTGCCACATTTGGGTATTTTTGAAACCGTTGAACAACGTGTTTGACGAACAACATATCTTCCTCCGACAGCTTTTTTACCTCGGGATACTGAGGGGTATAATTTTCTAACGTATTGATATTCAATATGTCATCCAATTTGAAACGCCCGATTGTGGCTGCCAATTTTATAGATGTTGTACCCGCCGCCATGTCGCCAAGTCGTTGCCGCCGTTCGGTTGTGAGAATCAACAGCGCACCTAATCCGCCGAATGTCAATAAAAAATCCATGAGCAACAGCACCGACCGCAACAGCAAATCGCTCAAACTCACGGGTTTGCCGTCAATCCGAACAACCTTAATGTTTTGCGCGCGTTTGCCGATGGTTTGCCCATCCAAAAATGCTTCACAACAAAACGAATACAAGATGGTGAACCAAAATGGAAAACCAAAAACGAAGGCCGTCCAAAACTGACTGTCCATGCCGCCACGGACTGAAATCGTCAGAAAAATCAAGGCCATCCAAATAAATCCTTCAATAATCACGTCAATCAGTAGCGCAAAAAAGCGTTCCCGCAAGCCCGCAAGTTCGTATTCAATCGTGACGTTTTGCGTCGTGGTAATTTCTATGGTTTGCATTTTTAATATTTAAACGGATGAAAGGCGTTATTTTGACTTTACAAGTTTGAACGCGTAAAATTATCACTTTAAAAGTCCAAATAGTTAAAATGTGCGTTTTTTTAAATCATTTAGCAAATAAGCCGATTTTTTAAAAACAAGTAATTGCTGTAACACTACATTGTGGGCTTAAATGAAAAGCAAAAAGTAACATTATGAAAACCATTAATAAAATTTTGTTTGAGAGTTTAGATGATACTCACTACACAAATTCTGAATCTGCTATCAAAGAATATGAAATATTTAAGTATCAATTCAAGAATGTTTTAGGCTATGACGACAATACCGACGGATGCGTTGCTTTACAAAAAGGCCATCAAGCAGGTGCGCTTCCTGATGAACTCCCAATAACTGTGTTTTTGAAAAAAACAGGGCATTTTGTCATTTTACTAGATGAAACAGGTGGAGGTAAGCAGATTGATGCCTTTGTTGACGGGTCAACTTTTGAAATGAAAAACCTTAGAAGTGCGACTAATGCGTTCCAACGTATCAAAAAAGATTGCCAAAGTGCGTTGTCAAAGGGAACGAACAACGTGGTTATTCTCATTAATATTCCACTAAATATAGAAGAATTAATTATTATATTGCACCGATTAGCCAAAAGCCCACAAGTAAAAGGGCTTGTAAAATTTTGGTGCATTTTGAATGGAGAGCTATTGAAATTTAATTTGACAGATATGTAATAAAAAAAAAGTGCCAATGACTGCAGTCATTAACACTTTTTTGGAGCCCGACCAGCGGTCAAGCACCACAAAGGTAAGTATGTTTAATAAATTATCCAAAAACAAAATCATAAAATACCTATTTTTGCAAAAAAATTATGAAAGAAACCGCCTTTATCCGTCAAAATCGCCAAAAATGGGCTGATTACGAGCGCGTACTTGCCGACCCGCGCCGCGACCCCGACCGCTTGCACGACCTCTATATTCAAATTACAGATGATTTGTCACACGCCCGAACCTTCTACCCGTCGCGTTCTGTACGGGCATATCTGAATGGTTTGGGGCAGTTGATTTTTAGTAATATTTACAAGCAAAAAAAAACACCCCTCAGTAAATTGCGCTATTTTTTCACCGATGAATTGCCGCAGGTCGTTTATGAATCGCGGTGGTCGTTTTTTTGGGCAACGGCATTTTTCTTTTTGTCCTTTGCCATTGGCTTTTTTTCGAGCATGATGGACGAAGGTTTTTTGAAAATAATTTTGGGTGATAGCTACGTCAGCATGACGGTTGAAAACATCAAAAAAGGCGACCCCATGGCCGTCTATAAATCGAGTGGTCGGTTTGATATGACTTTTGGTATTATGGCAAATAATATACGTGTCACGTTGATTTACTTCATTTTAGGTGTTTTTGCGGGTGTTGGCTCGGTGGCGATGATGATGTACAACGGGATTATGTTGGGCGCGTTTTTGCAATTTTTCAGCCGCTACAATTTGGTCGGCGAAGCCAACTTAACCGTATGGATGCACGGCTCTTTGGAGATTTCGGCGATTGTGATTGGCACGGCGGCGGGTATTACAATGGGGCGTGGACTGCTGTTTCCTGGTACTTATACGCGGCTGCAAGCCTTTCAAATGTCGGCCCGACGCGGGATAAAAATCATGGTCGGCGTCATTGTAATGCTCGTTTTTGCGGCCTTGATTGAAGGCAATTTGACGCGACATACCGAATTGGGCAATGCCCGAGGCGTGTTTATTGCGGCAAATTTGGCGGCGATTCTGTTTTATTACGCGTGGTTGCCGTTCTACAAGGCGCGAAAAGGTTTTGCGCGGCCTTTGGGTCAAGCGCAATTGCCGCCCGATAATTTTGCTAAGTTTGAGTTCAATAAAATCAAGTCGTCGGGTGAGATATTTGGCGACACTTTTCTGTTTTTTAGCCGCAATTTCTCCACTTATTTCCCGACTTGCGCGGCTTTGGCAGCTATTTTTTGCGGACTGGTGTTTTCCATGAGCAACGAAAGCATTAGTGAAACCTTTAAATTGGAAGCCGATTTTTTTGACCAAATGCGCATTGTTAGCCAATTTTTTACGAACGAATACCTCCCAAAACTGCCTTTTTTGAACGCTTTGATTTACGCAAGTCTCGCATTCATTATTTTCCGAAAAATACTGAGGGGGGAAGGCACATATCAACAAACCCGTGCCGACGAGATAAAATCCTTCGCCGAACTGTTTTTGGTTTTCGCCGTTTGGTCGTATTTAGCGGCGTATTTGGGCAGCAGCTGGTTGTTCATTATGCTCGTCGTTGTTTTGCCGTGGGTGGCACTCAATGGTTTTTTAATGATGCGTTTTGGCTTCAATTTCAATTACTTAAAGTCATTTAAGCACACCGCGTGGCTCATTGGCAGCAACCGAACATTGTTGACAGTTGTGGTTTTAATTCAATTGGTTGTCAGTTGGTTGTTGTTTTCATTGCTCAATTCCTCTTTATTTTATTTCTATATGTGGATGGTCGGTTGGAACTTTTCTTTTTTCCAACAAGCCCAATTAGACGTGGGTGTGGTGATAATGATGACCTTTTTTGCGGCCTTTTCGCTTTTTATCATATTAGGTTTATTTTTCACGGCTTTGAGTTTCACGTTTTATTCCCTTTTAGAAATCAACGAGGCCAATTCTTTAATGGAACGGATTGAGCAAATTGGTTTAGGGCGGAAAATCAGAGGCATGGCGCGGGAATAGACCCCCTCAGTATTTTGAGGTAAAAACATGAATTATTCCGAATTCTCTTGTTAGAAAATTTGGGATGATTCATGTTTTTATGCGAAATTTGTAGATAAATAATTGATTAACAATCATTTATATCATCGCCTAACCATTCTAACGATTCTTTATTTGGGTCGGGAAAGTACCGAGCTTTTGTTGCTAATTCTTTTAGTACGCTATTCATTTCAGCAGGAGCAGGCTCTCCTTTTTGCAAAATAACACCGAAATAAATATCAGCGTGAGCAGGATTTTCTTCCAATTTGGAAGCGCGAGCAAACGCATGGCTCGCTAAAACGTCAGTGTAACGAATTGTTGAAAGCCCGAAGAACGTTTTAAAATCAGAATTCATGCTTTTTCCATGCCGCTTGCAAGCATTGGCAGTGATGTATGATAAACGATTGACCGAAACTTCATCAATGCCCGAAGGTGGACGGAAGGCACTAGGTGTGAGTTTTGTAGGATTTTTTTTATCAATATGAAAAGGAGAAAAAATAGTACGAACAAGTTTTTCATCTTCTCCAAGTATGTCGGGAATGAGGTCAGAAAGGGGAGTCATATTAAATCAAATAGAATTTAAATTTTTTACAAATTGTTGAAATTCTGAATCATTGGTGATAATAAAATGATTGTTTATTTTCTTGATTTTACCCTTGTTTTTGAGGTAATACGTTGAATAATCGTTGCCAATTTCCAAAAATAATTCATTGTCTTTGTTTGCCCATTCCATAGAAATTGTCCCGTTCGGATTAGGCAAAATAGTGTCTTTTTCAAGCGAACTTGACAGCAAATCGGGCAATTTATTTATCAAAAAACGTACATTCAGCAAGACTTTTTGCTCAATCGGCGACGCGCCATAGCCATCCCAATTTTGTTTGAGAACAGCTATTTCTTGCTGAATAAAGCGCAAAATTGCTTGTTTTTTAGCCCGACTGTTTGAAGAAATCGGTTCTTCAGGAGCGACATCAAAAGCGTCTAAGACTGGATTAATCTGTAAAGCCGTCATTTTTAAAGAATTTTAATGCAAGTACATTCTTTTTAATCAAAATAAAAATTTTTGACGCTGTTTTAGCGGAATAATTATTTAACATATACGTCATTTCCCTTATCAAAAAATCCTAAAATTCCTTCTCGCACGCCTTTCGAGCGTAGCGAAAAACAGTGCGTAAACTATCATAAAAGCTATCTTGGAGCATAAAAAAACCCGAATTTTCGTTGTTAGAAAATTCGGGATGATTCATGTTTCGTATTTAATTTGAGTCCTGAAAAAACGTAATTTTAAAAACTGATATTGAAAATGCGTAGTAAAATATTGCCTTCGCATCGCTCGTAAAACCCCGTCAATTGCGTATTTTCGTTTGTCACAATGCCGTGGCAAAACAGCCTTTTCTACGCATTTAAAGCCCGATTGCCTGTTGCATTCAAAGCGGCTTCTTTGAAAGCCTCCGTATAAGTCGGATGTGCATGACTCATGCGGCTAGCGTCCTCCGCCGATGCGCGGAATTCCATCAAGGCCACAGCTTCTGCAATCATGTCCGCCGTCCGTGGGCCGACCATGTGAACGCCGAGAATTTCGTCGGTGTCTTTGTGCGCCAACACCTTCACCATCCCCTCAGTATCCATGCTCGCACGGGCGCGACCAAGGGCTTTGAACGGAAATTTGCCTGATTTATAAGGCGTTCCCGCTTCTTTCAATTGCTCTTCGGTTTGACCGACTGCCGCTACTTCGGGCCACGTGTAAACAACACCTGGGATTAAATTGTAATTGATGTGCGGTTTTTGACCGACCATCGTTTCGGCCACAAAAACGCCTTCTTCTTCGGCTTTGTGGGCCAACATCGCGCCTTGAATCACATCACCAATGGCATAAATACCTGCAATATTGGTCTGCAAATGCCCATCAACGGCGATTCTGCCGCGTTCGTCTTTCACAACGCCCGCGTTTTCCAAGCCTAAATTATCGGTATAAGGACGGCGACCGATAGCGACCAAACAGTAATCGGCTTCGATGCTCAACACGTCTTCGGTATCGCGTTTTTTGTATTCAACTTTTACCGAATTTTCTGAAGGAGCAACGTGCGTAACGCCGTGTTTCAAGTAAAAATCAACGCCCAAACCCTTCAAAGATTTCATCAATTCCTTTGAGCAATCGCTGTCCATTGTCGCAATAATGCGGTCGGCAAACTCAATAACACTGACTTTGCAGCCTAAACGGGCATAAACTGACCCTAATTCCAAGCCAATCACGCCACCGCCGACAACCACCATTGTTTTTGGCACTTCCGTCAACGTCAAGGCTTCGGTCGAAGTGATGACGCGTTTTTTATCATAATTGAACATAGCGGGAACAATCGGTTTCGACCCTGTAGCGATGATGGTTTTGGCCGTTTCGATTTCCTCAACGCTGCCATCTGCCTTTTTTATCGCAATTTTATTGGCCGAAACGAACGAACCGTGGCCTTCAAAAACGGTAATTTTGTTCTTTTTCATCAAAAACGCAATGCCTTTTGTCGTGTCACCGACGACTTCGTTCTTACGTTTTATCATTTGAGGCATATTTACTGAGGGGGGGCTTGCGAGGTCAATGCCGTGCGTCGTGAATTTGTGGACGGCGTTGTGGTAATGCTCCGAAGAGTCCAAAAGGGCTTTCGACGGAATGCAACCGACATTCAAACAGGTGCCGCCGAGCGTCGAATAGCGTTCAATAATCGCCACATTCATCCCTAATTGTGCGGCGCGAATCGCTGCAATATAGCCGCCCGGCCCCGAGCCGATAACGGTAACGTCATATATCATAAGTCATTCTATTTTAATTTTTTAACTGATTTCCAGCCGCAAAGGTAGTGCGGAATCGAAAATTAATATTTAAAAATTGAGGATTAAAAATGTTGTTTTAAATTTTAGGCTCTTTGACAATTTTAGTGGAGACTACATTTACAAAATTCTAAAAATTTCGTAAATATTTGAAAATCAGTATTTTACAAATAAAAATATTTTATAAAGTTTTAAATAACTGCTAAAATTGTTGTCGCGCCAAATTTTAAGAGGTATCTCGAATCAAGGATTTTTTTTCTAATTCGTAAAAAGCACCCCTCAGTATTTTGACCTAAGAATTCTACAAATCCTCTTATCATTCAAGAGAAATCAAGCAAATACTAATTCTAAAAAGCAAAGCAACCCATTTTCTAAAATATTTGTACAATCAAACATTTGCATCAATTTAATTAAAAATTCATTTTTTAAAAATTAGCCACTTATTATCACCCTTTCCAACTCAATATCCTTCGCCTTAACCACATTTATCGGCACTGTTTCGATTTGAAAATTGCCATTTTCGAGGCCAAAATTTTCCGCAGGAGACACCGCAATATTTTTCAAAACACGATACGCCCGAACGATAAATTGCTCAAACGGCGGCAGTGCATCGTCGGCAGAGACGCGGCTATTGAGCAAAATAAATTTAAAATCGGCGGGAATATCGTAGCGGCGAAGGCTCGGATAGTGGCTTTGTTCATCCACTTCACCTGCTTCTTGCATTCGACAAGTGATTTCTTTGAACATTTTATTGACTTTGTGCTGCACTTTGAAGCCGAATTTCAACTGAACAAAGAACACTTTTCCTTCAACTATCGGCACAACTTTGTACTTTTTGGTATTAGGAGCATCCGTAATTTCAACGTGGAGAAACCAATAAATATCGGCGCGTTTGGGTTGCTTTTTGAAAACCGAATAGATGATATTGGAGTCAATTTTGGTCGCATCGTTCGACAAAGCCAAGTAAACCAAGTTCGTTGCGGTGCGTGGAATCGTCTCGTCGGCAATAATATCGCGGAAAACGGGAGCAAAATCTTCAGCTTCTACGAAATTAGTGTGTTTTTCTCGAATTTTCCGAGCGCGCCAAAAAACGAACACATTAAAGAAAATAATTGCGGCAATGATTAAGGTAAACCCACCGCCGTTTGACAATTTATGAAGATTTGCTACCAAAAACATCAATTCAAAACCAACGAAAACCAAGCCCATAGCAACCGCTAATTTCAAGGATTGATTCCTCATGTGGACAAAATGCAACAACAACGAAGAGGTCATAATCATATCAATCACAATCGCCAAGCCGTAAGCCTCTTCCATGGATGATGATTTTTCAAAATGCCAAACCGTCAATAAACAGCCCGCCAACAAAAACCAATTGACCATCGGCATATACATCTGCCCGCGAAGATGCGACGGGTAAGACGTTTTCATATTAAACCATAATTTCAAACGTATGGCTTCGTTGACCATGATAAAAACGCCCGCAATCAACGCCTCACTTACGATAATGGCCACAATAATGGCCAATCCAATCGCAAAAGGCATCCAATCGAGGGGCAACATGGCGTAAAAAGCACCGACATCTTGGATTCCCGTTGACAATTGTTGCCCTTCGTATTGCAAAAGCCACGCGGCTTGCCCTAAATAACTGAGCATCAAACAAGGAAAAACAAAGAAAATCCAAGCCGCCCGAATGTTCGTTTTGCCGCAACGCCCCATGTCGGAATACAACGCTTCGCAACCCGTTGTGCAAAGAAAAACCGCCCCCAAAAGCCAAAAACCCGTCATGCCGTTCGCTCCGCGATAGTGTAACACAAAATTTACGGCATTCATTGGGTTCAAAGCTGAAAATACTGAGGGGGTCTTTAAGATTTCAACGAGGCCGAGGCCGCCAATAAAACAGAACCAAACGAGCATGATGTAGCCAAAATATTTGGCCAAAAGTTGCGCGCCAAATTGTTGCCAAACGAAAATTGTCACCAAAATGACCATCACAATCGGCATTGTTGCGACAGTAGAAAATTCGGGCATACGTTTTATGCCTTCGACGGCGGCTGAAACGGAAATGGCAGGCGTCAAAAAACCGTCTGCAAGCAAGGTGGCACAACCAATCATGGCGGGAAAAATGGCCCATCGCGCACGGTAGCGGCGGATGCGAGCGTACAAGGCGAAGATGCCGCCCTCGCCCCGATTGTCGGCTTTGAGGGCGAGATAGACGTATTTGAACGTCGTGATGAACAAAAATGTCCAAAAAATGCAGGAAACGCTCCCGTAAATCAGCTCCCGCGATACGCGGTCGGTGCCGATGATTGCCTTGAAAACATAAAGCGGCGATGTGCCGATGTCGCCAAAAATGAAGCCGAGTGCGATTAATAAACCTGCGCGGCTCATTTGACGGCCTTCTTGCGGAGAAGCCATTGTGTAGGGTTTTCTTTACTTTAACCTATAAAAAAACGTCGGTGTTTTGGACGTTTATTTTCAAAAAAGGAACAGGGCAGCGTCGTCGAGGTTTCAAACCTCGACGACGTTTTATGACATCTGAAATTCATTTCTTTCGCCAACTCGATAAAATCGAAACGCCGATGGGGAACTGGATAAAATGTTTTAACAAGATATTTTCGCTTAAAAATAAGCTTTTTAGTACCGAATTGACGCCGCTACCGCTTTTAAAATTGTCGAAATCGGATTGCCTATCTTCTGGTTTTGCCAAATGTTTTTTGGTAAATAAACGAGAGATAAGTCGGGTGACAGCAATCGGAAAAAATAACCAAAAATTGAAATACGAATGAAAAATCGGCGCGTCGTGTTCTGAAAAGAGGCCCCTCAGTATTTTGCTCGTGTAACGCCTAAAATGATGGTTTACAACGTCGTGTTCCGACCATAAAAACATCAAAGCGGGAACGGCCACGAACAAAACACCGCCCGTTTTGGCCACGCGCCGCATCTCGCCCACGGCCACGCGGTCGTCTTCGACGTGTTCAATCACATCAAAAGCGCAAACTAAATCGAAAGTATTATTGGAAAAATCAAGCTCTAGGATTGAGCCTTGTTGAATCGGGATTTTGACGACATCTCGCGTAAATTCGTAGCAATCTTGGTCAAATTCGATGGACGTTACTGTACCAAATTGTTGCAACAACGCACTTGAATGGCCCGTTGCCGCGCCAATATTGAGGATTTTCAAGTCCGTCCGACCCGCAAAAACGCGCCGAATATGGGTCATCAAAATCGTTGCCCGAGCGACAAACCACCAGTGTTCGCGCTCGAGAGTGTAATACCGTTTATAATAATTTTTGTCCATCTACGAAGCTAAGAAAAAACGTGCCTTTTTTTGCAAAATATTGTTAACATTATTTTTCATAAAAGCGGCGGCGAAGGTAATGCGTAGAATATCAGTCGGCGCGTTTTTTCTCAACATTTGATGGATTCTAAATAAAAATACCTGAAACTCTTAAAACGAATAACTAATATTCACCTCATGCGTTGTCCCCGTAATTGAACCATAAGTTTGTGTTGAATAATCGAACCCATAACCGATGCGGAAATTTGAATCAAAACCGATGTTTTTGCCTAGAATTACGCCCACTTCTGCATGAATATTGCCCGAAAGGGACGAACCTGCGCCAACCCAAAAGGTGTTTGCGGCTTGATAACGCAGGTTTAAATCGACATTTATAGGCACATTTCTGACGTATTTTACCCAAACCGACGGCTCGATAAACGTCCCGTCGCCAAAGAAATGATACCAACCTGCCGAGGCGTAAAAATGCTGCGTGCGTTTATATTGCAGCGATTTATTGAGGTCGGCGATGCTCAAATCCAAGCCCATGATTTGCGGAACGCTCACACCCGCATAGACGTAATCGTCGGACAAGTTGCCAAATCTTTGATACCAAAACGCGCCGATGCTCAAATCGGGGTACATTTTAGTGCGGTCTTCGTTCACCCGCACGTCGTCGGGGTCGCGGAGTTTGAGCGCGGTTGCATTGAGACGATATTGCACCGCCCCGAGGGCAAGGCCGAGGCTAAAACCGCCCACTTCTGCATCGTTCGTGAGGACACCCGCGAGGCGTCCGTAGAGGCCTGTAAAACCCGTTGGCCCTGTTTGGTCGTTCATCAAATAGCCGCCTGTGAGTAAGGTGACACCCGTTCGGTCGGCCATAAAATACTCCCCCCTCAGTATTTGAGTGGTCGGCGGGTTGGGCATATTGAGCCATTGACGGCGATTCGATACGCCGATTGAGCTGCGATTTTGGTGCGTCAAAAAGGTGTGAGGAATGGCGGCAGGGTTCAAAATTCCGTGCATTTCGCGGTATTGCGTGAATAGTGGTATTTGTTGGGCGTGGGTTGATGTCAAAAAAAAGGACATCAAAAAGGCAAGTGTTGCGCCAAATCGGTTCATGGAAATCATGTAGTTCTTCTCGTTTTAGGTGTATAGCACGGTCGGTTGGCCGCGTTTAATATTTATGAATTGTAAGATATACTTTAAAAAACGTTCCAAAAGTACACGTTTTGGGCATTGCCAAAAAACTTTAACAAAAAAAGGGGGGATTCTTGAAAAATAACAAGGTGCATACGTTTATCTTGTGGATTGGTTAACGACCAAAACCGTCGGCAAAACCAAGTTTATAGGCTGATTTTCCTGCACCGTTTGGTTGAGTCTGACGAACAATTGTTCGGTCGCCATTTTGCCCAAATTGAAGCCGTCGTGTTGTAAGAATGTTACTTCGGGGTCTAAAATACGAGGCAAATAGCCGTCGCTGATGCCAATGACGGCGCATTGTTCGGGGATTTGGATTTTCAAACGCTTCAAAGCGGGAACGACACCCGCTATTGTCTCGTCACTCATGGCGAAAATACCGTCGGGTTTGAAATCGGCAAACAGTTTTTCTACGCCCTTCCACGCTTCAAATGTGTCTCCTGCAAAAATATATTGGGCTTCAATACCTTGATGTTGCGCAATTTTGTCTTGAAAACCGCTCAATCGTTTTAAACTAATCGTCATGTTTGGATGGCCAAAAACGCCTAAAATGCGGCGGCAACCCGTTTTTATCAAGTAGTCCACGCATGTATGTGTGGCCGCGATGTCGTCAATCGTCACTTGGTCAAATGGCGTATTATCCAACACTTTATCCACAAAAACGACGGAAATACCCGCTTCTTGTATCGCTTCAAGGTGTTCCAAATGTGTTGTTTTGTTGGTCAAACTAATCAACAAACCTTCCACACCGTATTCGTAACAAATCCGAACGTTCTCAATTTCCTGTTCAAAATTGTCGCCCGATTGCAATACAAGCAAACGGTAGCCTTGCTTTTTAACCGCATCCGAAACACCTTTTATGACTGAGGGGATAAAAAACGTATTGCTATCGGGCAAAACCAAGCCGATGGTACGGCTTTTTTGACGCCGCAACTGCACGGCTATCATGTTGGGATGATAGTTCAGACTTTGCGCCAAGTCCTTAATTTTATCGCGTAGCGGCTGCCCGATGTCGGGATGGTCTTTCAAAGCCCTTGAAACGGTCGAAATATTGACCCCCGCGAGAGCCGCAATGTCTTTAATAGTTACTCTTTTCATTGCTCGGGTGGAGAATTTATACACATTTTTAATGAGTTATCAACAACAACCGTTTGCGGAAACGATTGCGGACTGTGGCAAAATTGTCACCACATACTTGATAACCTATTACGATGTTACATTTACAGCGTTAATTGCAAATGTTCTTTAAATATTTGTTAATTTCACATTCTATTTTATTTCCCTTGTTACAGATTGCCGAATAAAATTCTGTTCGTCAGGATCCAATTTTCGATGACGAACGTTCCACTACTTTAAAATTTATAGCTCAAACTTTAATTTTTCTGTCAATCTGTAACATCGGTATTTTAAGAGCCAAATGTAGCTTTTTTTCTATGGCTTCTCAATCTAAGCAGTTCAAACAAGAATGTATGATATTTTATAGCTAAACAACAAGAATGGTTCTATTAGGGGAGTTCATGCGCTGCGTGGACTCCCTTCTTTTGAAAGTGAAAAGTGAAAAGTGAAAAGTGAAAAGTGAAAAGTGAAAAGTGAAAAGTGAAAAGTGAAAAGTGAAAAGTGAAAAGTGAAAAGTGAAAA
>JAYSRS010000370.1:0-1524 GCA_043720935.1 Saprospiraceae bacterium | reverse complement strand
CAACTTTGAATTTAATACTTTGATTATCAATTATTTATGTACCTAATTTGGGTAAGAGGCAACAATTTTTGCTTTGGCTTTTTCACGGCGGCGTAGCTGCCAAATCTCGGTAATACTAAAACTTCCAACTACTTTTTTATGCGGTGTAACCGCTAAACAGTCAGTTTAGCGGTTACACCGCACGAGGACTGGGGTTTATGTGCTTGAATATTACCAAGATTTTGCAGCTACGCCGCAACTTGAATCCCTTGAAATTTGGAATCCCTTGAAATGTCGCTATACTTTTTCATTTTCAACCAATAAATCATACAACAAACGGCTAAATTTCCCTGATTCAAAGCGTTTATCGTTGATTCTAATAACGGGTGCGACCCGTTTTGAGCTACCACTTAAAAACACTTCATCAGCGTTCAGCACTTCTTCAACCGTCACATCGCGCTCCTCGATGGGCATCTCGTTAGCCGCTAATTGCATCAAAAATTGGCGCGTGACCCCCCTCAGTATATCGGCCTTTGGCGTAATCAAAACGCCGTTTTTGACGATAAAAATGTTGCTCCGAGACGACTCACTGATTGAGTTGTTTTTATGATACAACGTATCATCGAAACCACCCGCAACGAGTTTTTGCATCTGCGAAATAGGGTAGGAGTAGTTCAAGGTTTTGACCTCCGACATATCCCGAACATGGTCGAAAAGCATCAATTTCAAGCCTTTTTCAAACGGTGGAATCGAAAACGGTTTGCCCATAATCATAATGTTTGGCGTCGTCGGCGTGTAACCGTCGAGCGAATAACCGCCCGTCGCAATCAGTTTGATACCCAATAAAGGCGCGTGGTTGCGTTCAGCGATTTTCAAAATGTTCTCGCGCAGCACATCGCGGCTAAACGGCGATTTCATATTCATAAAACGCATAGACCGCTCAAATCGGTCGAGGTGGTTTTCGAGGTAAATCGTTTTTCCGTCAATGGCGCGGAAAAAATCGAAAATCCCATACCCCCTCAGTAATCCCAAGTCCGTAATGCCAATTTTAGCGTTTTCGATGGGCATCATGTCACCGTTGATGAATGCAAATTCTTGTTTCATACTCCTCCAATGTTTTCTTTACGATAAAATTTATAAAAATAAAAAGTATTAACGTTATGTAAGGATAAGTAAGGGGCTGTACAAATAATAAAATACCCGATTTTTAACGTATTTTCCTAGTAAAATGGGTATCTTATTTCTTGTCAGCCGCCTAAAAACTAACGATTTAGAAAATTAATTGCTTATCATTCAGCAATTTCCACTTTGGCCTTTTGGAGCTACGCCGCAATCTAAAATCCTAAAGCGGAAGTTGCTGCTTATCATTAGTCGTTTATCATTATTTTCAATGACGCCGCAAAAGTGATTCAGCCACGCCATTTTTCCTAAAAAAATGCCGCCGACTTCCGAAAAAGTCTGCGGCGGTTGGTGTTTGAAGCGGCCTCTTTACCCCAAAGTTTTGAGTTTTGAGTTACGGGTTTTGAGTTGCGTATGACTCAAAAC
>JAYSRS010000369.1:0-1532 GCA_043720935.1 Saprospiraceae bacterium | reverse complement strand
GCACGTTTAGCGGTTACAACGCATAAAAAATTGAGCTTCGGGCAATATTACCGAGATTTTGCAGCTACGCCGCAATCAAGAATATAACTTATCAACGCTCGACTCTAAAGGGATTATATGTAAAATAGCACGTCAATTACATACAATCACTTCAGGATTAAGGAAAATCAACCCATAATATTTCTACAAACATACATTCCCTTCGGGAATTTTAGATAAAAATGTATGGTTTTAAAAAACTGGAACATCGAGTTTTAGATAGTTTACTATTGTTCCTGCCTAGACTTGCATTAAAATTCATCATTATTTAAAAGTGTAATAAAATGAAAAAATACCTACTTTGTCTAGTCGGTTTGATGGTTTACGCGCCCATTTTTGGGCAACACATTGACGACCCGAACTTTGCAATAGCTATTCGTTACCATTGCCCAAAGTGCATTGACGCAGCGGATAATTTGACGGACGCCGCCCGCGTTCAAACGAGTTTGACCGTTTCGCTGCTCAATGTGGCCGATTTGAAGGGCATTGAAGGCTTTTCGGCCTTGGTTTCCATCATCTGTACGAACAGTAATTTGACGACTTTACCCACTAATTTGCCGTCCACACTTCAAACCATCAATGTTCAATTCAATAAAATAACGCGTTTGCCAACCTTACCCGAGGGTTTGAGAATACTTGACTGTTCCGATAATTTATTGACTAATCTACCCGCTTTTCCCTCAAATTTACGCATTGTTGATTGCTCTTACAACCAAATTTCAACTTTACCAACGATTTTGCCGAATAATTTGACCACGCTATTTTGCACCAATAATTTGTTGACAACAGTACCCACTTTGCCCAATTCATTGCAAGGTTTGATGTGTTCTTACAACCGCATTAAAACGATTCCCGCCTTGCCAAAAACCTTAATTCGGCTCTCGTGCCAATATACGGACGTAACATGTTTACCGCTTTTACCCGACAGCATTTTGTATGTTGATGTGCCGAAAACGGTCGTTTGTCTGCCCAATATCGTTAAAAAAGCGACGGTGAGTTATTTCGACGGTTTTGTGCCGAGTACTGCTAATTTACCGTTTTGTAATGACTTGCGTCCGCCGCCATGTGATACATTTTCACGCTACGTAACTGTTATAGATTCAACGATTTACAATGGAAATATGGCTAAAATTGACATTTTTCCCAATCCTACTGAGGGGGTTGTTAAAATAAAATGTAACAATTGTACGCTCAAAAAAGTAGCCGTTTTTAACACAATTGGGCAATTAATTTTTGAAACTAACGGGACAGCAACGCTCAATTTCTCATCTCTCGCAACGGGCATGTATTTGGTCAAAATGGAAACGACAAGTGGTGAAAAACGTATTGAGAAAATAATGCGGATGTAGAAAAAATCAACATCTGATGTTACGTAATGAGCCACCGATTAGGAATGTGAAATAAATAAAAGCGCGTTTTACGGGCTGTTTCTCGCTACGCTCGAAAGACGCCCTTCAAAGGATTTTTTAAGGAGGCAGCTTGTTTTTTGAAAG
>JAYSRS010000368.1:0-4335 GCA_043720935.1 Saprospiraceae bacterium | reverse complement strand
AACAAGCGATTTGTCATTGCGAGGAGGCACGACGAAGCAATCTCTTGGTTTTTAGCAGAATTTCAATTGAAAAATGGTTGTTTTAAAGCAAAAATCCTTCAAAAACTTAAAGATTGTTTCGTCGTGCCTCCTCGCAATGACGAGCCGATTTTCAAAGAGTAGTGGGTGAGTTTAATAAATTTACGTTACTAAATACCCTTTTTACGCTTCAAATCTCATTTTTTAACCCCTTTTTTCACGGTTTTTTTCTCCTTTTTTACAGGTTTTTTCACCGCTTTCTTCTCTTCTTTTTTCACCGTTTTTACATCCGATAAGTCAACGACAGGGGCTAAAATCACGCCTTCTATCTTCTTTTTTACTTTTGGAAATTGTGTAAACAACTTACCTTCTTTCCATGCGTCGAGGGCGTGTTTGAGGACACTTGTTAGCTTTGCAGGCGGCTCATCCATGGGCATCCATACGGCATTTTGGAATTTTTCAGGCTCTTTGACGACGGGGTCGCCCGACCAATTTTTGTTGCAATGAAAGAAAAAAATGATTTCTACAACGCTGTCAATACGGCGGTGCGTGACGTGTACGAGGCGCAAGGCTTTGGGCGAAATGACCAAACCAACCTCTTCAAAAGCCTCTCGGGCAAGGGCTTCTTTAGCAAATTCTTCGCCTTCAATCTTTCCGCCAGGCAAGGTAAAACCACCGCCATTTCGCGGCGTTTGCTGCAAAAAAAGGAAATGTTCACGGTATTCTAGTAGCAAACGGGCAGTTAAAATGGTACGAAAACGACGTTTTAGCATGGTGATTGGTTGTACAGAACGGGTGTGTGTTCAACTTTTTTAGTGAAATACATTTTTGAATTCAGGTCTAAATGTAGTGGGTTTCGGAAAAATTAAGCATTTTTTTTGAAAAAAATTGAAAAAGAGGCAATTGAGGTTGTTCAGTCGCTAAAATCTATGATGCGTCTTTATTGGCAATGACTTCTCTTTTCGTTCGTCGAAAAAATAATTCAAAACAAGCAGTCCCTCAGTATGTTTGCCGCAGCGTGAGCAATCATGCGCTGTTTTGCACCATATATTAGTACGGCGTTTTTCTAAAATGAAGGTCATGCAACCCGATTTTAAACAAAGCGTCTTTGAGTTTTTGCCATTGGAAAAGTTTGGTCAAACAAGCTCTCCTTAACTACAATTTATCTTAATTTATTCGTTCCAACGCGCTCACGCGCCAACGTCTGTGCCTTTGCAACGCATACGACGGTTACGTTTTTTTATATACTCAAATTATTGATTGTCAATAGTTTGGCCTCTATTTCTGTAATCTAAATAGCGTTAAATCAATCGAAAATGATTAAATGTTCTTTCAAATGTGTACGTTTTGTCGCAAGCGTACCCCCTCAGTATTTTGACCTTTTTTGAAAGAAAAAGACTCAAAAACGGGGCTTTTCAAGAAAGAACATCTAATCAATATTTCATATCTGATTAGTGATTTTAGATGAAAATAAATTGAGTAACGCTCTTGTCAGTAGGCAGAGCGTTTTTTTATGTCCCAAACGTAGATGTCTTCTATATCCATCGGACAAAGATGTAAAAAAAATAGTCTCTTGCTTAGAAATCACTTTTGTTCGCCATCAAATCAAAATAAAACCAACCAAATGCCTTCATTTTTCTGTTTACAACAACTTCATCCTTCAAATTTCCATAAAAAATGGACAAATCTTTGTGAAAGACGGCGTTAAGTTTACTTTTGCGTCGCTTTTTCGGAAAGTATCTAAAAAACTATATTTGTTCATTTAAAGAAAAACTAACTCAGACGAGATATGGAAAATTTGGTCTATCTACCCGTCGTCCTCGCACTCGGCGGCTTGGCATACATGGCTTATTTGTGGGGCTGGGTCAGCAAACAAGATGCTGGCAACGAAAAAATGCAAGAAATTGCAACGGCAATCGCAGAAGGGGCGTTGTCATTTTTGAATGCGGAATACCGTGTTTTAACGGTTTTTGTCGCCGTAGCGGCAGTTTTGTTGGCGGTTCAAACAACTCTGATTGAATCGGGCAATTCCTCGATGTTGATTTCGGTGGCTTTCATTATCGGTGCTGTTTTTTCGGCAGTTGCGGGTAATATCGGTATGCGGATTGCGACAAAAGCAAACGTTCGTACCACACAAGCGGCACGCACGAGCTTGTCGAAAGGCTTGGAAGTATCGTTCAAAGGCGGTACCGTTATGGGCTTGGGTGTAGCTGGTTTGGCCGTCTTGGGCTTAACGATTTTGTTTATTATTTTCAAAACGATGTTCGTAACATCGGTTGCGGGTACGGTAAATTTTGCCCACGAAATGGAAAAAACGCTTGAAGTTTTAGCGGGTTTTTCATTGGGTGCAGAGTCAATCGCGCTTTTTGCACGCGTTGGCGGTGGCATTTACACGAAGGCGGCAGACGTTGGTGCGGATTTGGTCGGTAAAGTTGAAGCGGGTATTCCCGAAGACGACCCGCGTAATCCTGCAACAATCGCCGACAATGTGGGTGACAACGTAGGTGACGTAGCAGGTATGGGTGCGGATTTGTTCGGCTCTTATGTCGCAACGGTTTTGGCGTCAATGGTTTTGGGTAATTATTTGATTGCCGACAATCCTGGCTTCACAGACGCTTTTGGCGGCATGGGCCCGATTTTGTTGCCGATTATGATTGCTGGTTTGGGCATCGTTTTCTCGATTATCGGTACTTTTTTCGTTAAAATTGACGAAAAAAACGCCACTTTGGACGGTGTTCAAGGCGCATTAAACCGTGGTAACTGGGTATCAATTATTTTGACGGCTTTCGCTTGTTTTGGCTTGATTCAATGGATGTTGCCAGAAACAATCAATATGAGTTTCTTCGGCGAGCCACTTAGGGCAGTCAGTTCACTCCAAATTTTTGGGGCTGTTATGCTCGGTTTGGTTGTCGGTGGTGCAATTTCGGCGATTACTGAATACTATACAGGTCTTGGTAAAACACCTGTTATGGACATTGTTCAACGCTCGGCAACGGGCGCGGGAACAAACATCATTGCTGGTTTGGGCGTTGGTATGATTTCAACGGCTTATCCTGTGTTGTTATTTGCTGGTACAATTTGGGGTGCTTATTCGTTGGCGGGTTTCTACGGTGTGGCTTTGGCAGCGTCGGCGATGATGGCGACAACGGCGATGCAATTAGCAATCGACGCTTTCGGCCCAATTGCGGACAACGCGGGTGGTATCGCCGAAATGTCGGAATTACCTAAAGAAGTACGCGAACGCACCGACGTTTTGGACTCCGTAGGTAACACAACGGCGGCAATTGGTAAAGGTTTTGCGATTGCTTCGGCAGCGTTGACGGCTTTGGCTTTGTTTGCGGCTTACGTAAAATTCACGCATATTGATGGCATCAACATCTTCAAAGCAGACGTTTTGGCGGCTCTTTTTGTCGGAGGTATGATTCCCGTTGTTTTTTCGGCTTTCGCCATGAACGCGGTAGGTCGTGCAGCAATGGATATGGTGCAAGAAGTACGGCGTCAGTTCCGCGAAATTCCGGGCATTATGGAAGGAACGGGTAAGCCTGAATACGGCAAATGCGTCGAAATTTCGACAAAAGCAGCCCTTCGTGAAATGATTATGCCTGGCGCAATTACGATTGTCACACCCTTGCTCGTTGGTTTTATCATGGGTCCAGAAGCACTCGGTGGTTATATGGCTGGCGTAACGGTTTCTGGCGTTATGTGGGCGATTTTCCAATCAAACGCAGGGGGTGCTTGGGACAATGCGAAGAAAGCGTTTGAAAAAGGCGTACTTATCAACGGTAAAATGGAATATAAAGGTTCGGAAGCTCACAAAGCGGCGGTTATCGGCGACACCGTTGGCGACCCGTTCAAGGACACTTCTGGCCCGTCAATGAATATTTTGATTAAATTGACGTGCTTGATTGGTTTGGCCATTGCCCCAATTTTGGGTCAAAGAGCAGCAAAAGCACATACGTCTATTCAATCACAACATCAGCAATATCAACAACCAACTACAACGAGCGATGCTAAAACATTGTCGTTAGGTAAATAAAAAACGGAATTAGCGATTAAAAGACGCAACGCCAAATCTGACGCGGGTTTCAAACCCGCGTCAGATTGTAATTCGTTGAAAATCACCAAATTAGGTTTTAAATTTTTGCTTGCGTCTTTTAACCTATAATTCCGATAAAAAATATTGAGAGTTGAAACACCCCTCAGTATTTTGACTGTTTCTAACTAACTGATGTTACGCAAGCCCGATAGAGTCGAGCGTTGATTAGTTATATCCTAAATGCGGCGTAGCTGCAAAATCTCGGTAATGCTCAAGCAACA
>JAYSRS010000367.1:0-12734 GCA_043720935.1 Saprospiraceae bacterium | reverse complement strand
CTGTCAACGGAATTGAAAGAAGGCGAAATACAGTAATCTTTACCTTCCATGATAACAAAAGACCATTGTTTGCCAATAATGTCAACGCCATACATCGGCAAACCATTTTGATTTTTTTCTTGAGCAATCAAAAAAGCGGATAAAAGTTGCGCCATCGAGTCACCCGATGGATTTTTATAAGGCTTGTATTCTTGAAAATGAAAGTAAGGGGTTGTGAAGAAATCCAATGTTCCTCGGGCTAACATAAAATCCGATTTTACAGTCAACTTAGTTCCTTCAATAGTTGCGGAAATGATTTTATCGAAATAACTAATAACAACAACGTCATCTGTCAGATGCGATAATTTCAGAATGGTGCTAATGAATTTCATTTTCAATTCTTCTTCATTCCAACCCGCAATGAATTTTTTAGCTTTTGACAAATCACGATTAAAATCATACTGTTCAGCAGCATTGAGTTGTGGCGGTAAGACATCAAGCCACTCGTTCATCAAAGGCGTTTGCTCTTCAATGATGCGATTAAGGTTGAAAACTTCTATTAATTCGCCTTCGCTCCAATTCTTTCTTGCACTTTCGTCGTCTGGATTTATAACTCTTCTTGCCATGATGAAGTCTTTTTTAATTTAAAATGAACATTTTATGTGGCAAAGATAGCCTATTTTTCTTTTTTCTACAAAAATACTGAGGGGTACTTGCTTGACGTTCGGGGAACTTTCAAAGTTCCCCGAACGTATGCCGAAACGTAATATCGTATTACAGTTTCATTTTCAAAAACGGCGACAACTCCGCCCACGTCAGCGAGACAATGGCAAATTCTGCACCGCCATCTTGGTTTTCAAAGCAAAAATCAATGCCTTCATTTGTCAACATCCATTGATTTTCTGCTTTTGTGATAAAGGCGGCGGCATTGCTGCAATCAATCTGTACATCTTTCAAGGCTTTGACTTTTCGGGTAATCACCTCATTGATAAGCCAACGTTTTTCGCCTTGAATGTGTAGTAAATCGTTGATGTCGAGGTCTTCCCAACGGTCATTTTTGCGGTAAAAATTATAGAAAAGTAAGGTGCGTTCACCTAAATAACCTTCTTTAATCCAAGCAAACGCCGTGGTTTTATTGCTCACCACAATCCGAGACGGATTGACTTCCTCGGCTTGCCCATAGGTGGAATTGTCGCGGCCATATTGCACATGCGCGCCTTGAGAAGCCCGCGTAATCGCCACGTCACTCGCCGTATGCACGAGCCACGGCAACGATTTTTCGAGCATCAAGTTCCAAAGGGCGGCACTTTGCGCGGGACTTATACCAAGGCTATCGGGATGATAACGCTTGTTACCGCTATTGAATACAATAGGTTGCGGCAGTTGACTGACAAAATAGGCTTGATATTCGGGGAGGACATTTTTTCGCGCTTCTTTGTTCGGAATGTCCAAAGAATCCATAAATTGCTGTTTATAGGTGCGTAAATCTTGCGGGGCAATGATTTCTCGACCAAAAGAGTCAATCAAACCGACCTTTCCTGCGGCACTGACTAGGGCATATTGGCCATAAAACTTAGACACGCCGTCGTAGCGACCACTTTCCACAAGCAGTTCCCCTTTACCATTCGTCAAAATTAGCATCGGTTGCAAGCCTTGATTGTAAAAAAGGCTGTAAAAATCAGTTGTTCCCTCGCGGCGGACATTGCGATAGCTGTTTGGATACCCCTCAGTATTCGGGCTTCGCAAAGGGGCGGCGTTGTTCTTTGCTTTGTCATTTGACATTTGCAACCGCGTCGGTTTGAAGACGCTACCATCGGTTTTGTACAGATTAGAGTCGTCGTCTTTCATACCCATCCCAATGCCGTTTGTAAAAGCAATGGGAAAGCGAAACGGTTTGTCGCTGATTAATGCACCTTTTGCATCGTACATGAGCCAATCTTTATCTATGTCGGTGAGTGTATCTCCCCGCATCAAAGCTAAAAGCATCAATTCTAATTGTTTATCATTTGACAAATTTACCATTTTTTTGACAACAGGCGTATCTTTTTTAACAAAAAAAACGGACGTTTCTAAGTCACCAACGACGATGTTGTAATTGACGCAAGGCACAAGCAGCTTGCCGTCGGTCGAAACAACACCATAACTATTTGCTGTCGAATCGCTTACTACAATAACGCGACTTTTAGCGTTAGCGATGTGAACTTGATAATCAAACGGATAATCAACCACGCCGCCCGTAGTCAAAAAAATGAGTTTCTTTTTCTTTTGTGCGTCTTCTACAAGCAAAAAAGACTTAGAAAAGTCGTTTTTAAGCGGTTTATACTGAGGGGGTATCACGACTCTGCCCGTGTCGTTGATGAAGAAAACCCCGTCTTCATCATCAATCAATGTGTAACTACCAATCGGCGTAACTTCGCCGAACATATCACTTGAATGCGGGAAATAATCCTGTTCGTTAGGCATAGACGTGCCGTCAAACGTGCTTGCTTGGTTGTTTTTTACCAAAATAAATGGATTGTCCTTAGCAATTTGATTGTGTGCGTAGTCATACACGAAGGGTTTGACAATTTTATCGGCAGCATCCACGACGCCCCACTTGTCTTTTTGTTTAACCAAAAAGTAATTCAGTTTTTCATTGGGATTGGCACCGTTAACGTTGAAACCAGCGACGAACAAAGCGGCGTATTTGGGTTTATGCAGATTCACTTTACCCATTTTGAGGTCCAAAATTTGATACTGACCGTCTTTTTTTATCCAAAACAAACGTTTATCAACGTCCACCAAACCCATAGAATCATAAACAAGCGGCACAATAAACTTACCAGATGTGTCCATGACGCCAAATTTATGCGTCGAAAGACGTTCAACGACAAAAAACAAACGGTCGTCCTTGATGTTGTTGTGAATACAAAAATCAAGCGTATCTAATAGCCAGCGTTTTGTGTCGGCCTTGTAAACGCCGTCTCTAAAGCGCAACGCGTCCACTGATTTTTCAAAGTCAACAATGGAAGCGACAAACAAATCAGTGCTTTTAACGCGTTCAATAGTGAAGAATTTAGGGGCTAAAAGCACTTCATTGTCCGCTTTTCCAAGTCCAACTGCGTTTTGCAACCTAACGGATAAATAAAAAGTCTTCGCTTTGAAGGATTTTTTTACCCAATCATCGTGACGATTGAAAGTATTAAATGACATAGCCGTTAAAGAGAATAAAAAATAGTCTTTATGTTGCGTATAAAGTAGATGATTGAAACGGTCGCCGAAAAGTGGTTGTCCCTGTTGTGTCAAATAACCTGATTTTAGGGTTTTTTCTTTTTCGACTACGTTAAAAGAGAAAAACTGCCCATCTTTAATTTGCTCATACGCGAGGTCAAGATACTGAGGGGCCATCACGAGACGGCCTTTTGCATCCATAACGCCGTGTTTATCGCCCGAATCAAAGGCATAAAACGTTTTCTTGCGATAAGTATTAAGCGTGTAGCGTCTGTCTGCATCGTCCGAATCGTCGTTTTCTGTATCATTTTCTTCAAAACGGCCAGACAATTGCCGAACACGAGCCAAATTGCCCACAGGCGGCGTCATCGGTGCGCCGCTTAGGGTCAACAACATCGCCGCTTCGCCCGTGTAAGCGACCCAAAAGGCTTTATGTAGCAACTCAATGCGGTCAAAACGCGGCTTGACAACCGTATCACCGCGTTGGTTTTTCAACCCATAATAACAATCCACATTGTCCTTGAAAAGTATCAACGTCAAGCTGTCGGGCAAGGTAATATTGGCCACTGTCCCGTCTTCATTGAACGTCTGACTGCCCAAAGACTTTGCATCATTGAGCCGTTCTTCTACGTGCAACGGTCGCCCGTTAGTGTAAAACACCGTGTCGTAGCTGTGCGTAACGGCTTTTCCATTGACAAAGGTGGTGTCATACCGATTGGCACTAATCGGTTTGCCTTTTGCATCTTCCGTTTTGTAGTAACTGCTCAAAGGTAGATAAATTTCGGTTGTTTTGGACAATATACGGCCATTTTGGGCGTAAAAATAACGCACGCGTTTACCTTTTTCAATGGTTTGACTTGACACAGCTTGTCCATTTGAGTAATAAGCGGTGTAAAAAAAAGTGTAATCGCTTTTACTCAAAAGCGTGTAAGGCGCGCCACTTGTTTTGCGGGTTATTCTACCCAAGACATCAAAAAAAGCCGTGCTGTCTTCCTTCCATTTTGTCAAACTGATTTTACCATTCGGATAAAAATAATCCGTTTGGCTCGTATCGTTTTTCCCGATAATGGTAAAACGAACGCTGTCTAAGCCTTTTTTAGTGGTGTAGGTCTCCGTTCGACGGTCGCCGCGTGCCGCAATGCGTGGGCTTTGAGCATAAAGGCCCATAGTGAAGGCCAATACAATAAGGGTTAATCCTGTTTTTTTCATTGTTAGATGGAGACTTTTCTTTTTAGACAGCAATAGACTTTATCTTTTACAAGTATGACTAACCCCAACTTAAAAGTTGGGGTTAGTCATAATAGTTATTGCTGCCTAAAAAGAAAAGTCTCGTTAGATGTAGATGATTAAAAATAAATAGTAAAAAATAAGAGCCAAAAGTAAGTTGTATTATCGGTTTTGTCGCGCAAAATACTGAGGGGGTATCAGATTTAGGAAATCTCAAAGATTTCCTAAATCTTGCGTTAAAAAAAACGATTGTACTTTAAAATGTATTGTGATAGGTTACTGGTAACTTCGGAAATCTCAATTTACCTCGAATTTCAGTAAATAAACGTTGTCATTGCGAGGCGCGAAGCAATGACTGAAATTTGGAAGAAATTTAAGATTCCCGAAGTTACCAGAGGTTAAGATAAAGCCATAAAAAAAACGCCTTGAAAGTAGTAACTTTCAAGGCGTTTAAAATGGAACAAAACCCAAAACTTACTTAGTAATCATCAAACGTTTTGTCAAATCGCGCTTGCCTTTCGACACGATGCGGAGCGTATAATTGCCCGTTTCGATGCCCGACAAATCCAATTCATAGAGTTGTTTACCCGCTAAACCGACAGGCATAAACCGTACATTTTGACCAAATTGATTGATGATAAACAAAGACACTTCGTTGCCTGCGTATTGCGACAAGTCAATTTGAACCATATCAACGGCAGGATTTGGGAAAACGCGGGCTTCCAATAAACCTTTGAAATTGACTGTTTGAACCGCCGTTTCTTTTTTCGTACCATCCAAATACGTGATTTCGACGAGGTAAAAATTGTCGCCTTCTTTCGGTGCGTTGTCGTAAGCGGCGTGTTGTTGAACGTCGTTTGTGGTCGTATTCAAATTGTTGACGACTTCCAATGTTTCAAAAATACCCGTTGCGATATTGCCTTTTTTGACTGTGTAATAATCTGCTTGTGGTGCTTCGTTTGATAGGAATTCGATGCGTGAACGGTTAGATTCTGCTGATGCCGATGCGTCAAAAACGATGTTGCTTGTGGCGTAAACTGCGCCGTTTGAGCCTTGCGTTGCACATGGAACTTCGACGATTTGCCACAATTGATTGTTGCTGCCGTTGCCGTTGTTGTTGCAATCCCAAATCTGAACTTTACCACCGTCAGCCAAGCTAGAGTTTTCAACATCTAACACTTTACCGCTTGCGCGATGCGTGATTTTGTAGAAGCCACCCGTTACACATTCAATTTTCCAATCTTTATAACCACCTGTGTAGTAATCGTATTGGTAAACGGTTGAACCTTTTGACGTTGAATGACAAGCCATGTATTTGCCACTGTTGCGCGACATGATTTTGACGTAACCGTTGCCTATCGAACTGAATTTCCATTGTTGGTGTGCGCCACTATGACCTGCCCACTGAGTGATGCGGGTATTGTTGCAGACCGAAGCACCGTAAACGTCAAGCACTTTTCCCGATGCTTTATTAACGATTTTATAGCATTTGTTCGGGTCAAAGTTTGTGTTGCAAACAGGTGCTGAACTTGTGACTGTTACGGTAAAAGAACACGTTTTGACGTTGTTTTTAGCATCTTTTGCCGTGTAAGTGACGGTTGTTGTACCAATTGGGAAGCAAAAAGACGTTGCATGAGAGCAAGTTACTGAGGGGGTGCCACAGTTGTCGGTAGCCGTCGGAACTGTCCATGTTGCTGTCTTGCAAGTCGTTGTTGTTGTCAAGCTGATGTTCGCAGGGCAAGCCGAGAACGTCGGTGCTTGTGTGTCGTTGTCGCAAGGGTTTGGTGTGTAATTGCAAGGAATTTCGGCAATTATCCAGTTTGTAGTAGCTGGTGACACGTCGTTCCATTTGCCATCGCCTTTGATTTGCGCGACGTTTTCGCAGTTATTGTAGTTGTTCGGTTCACCCGCCGCCCAGTTGAAATAAGTAGCTGCACCTTCGCTTGTTATCCAACTGTTGCCGCTACGTGATAGGCTAATCCAAGCCGAACCACCGTTCAATTTGCTTTGCAAAAATGTGTTTTGTGCCGCCGATTTGATGACTGTCAAACGTCCGCCAATTGCTATTGCTTTGAGCAAAGCTGCTTGATAATTAACGTCGCCGCTGCTCGTAAATTTGTAGTAATTGCTGTTGTTGAAGCTGCCTAAGTGCATCCAACCCGTTGGTGTTGAAGGCGTTACGCAAGTTGCGGGTGTGCTTGGGCAAGTGATGGTGTTGCCGAGATTGAAGTTGAAATCACCAACGATTGTGCCGCAATTGAACCAACCACTACCACCTAAACCTACTTGTTGCAAGTTGGCGTAGTTGCCCAATTGGAACGCTGGCCCACGACGCGTGACGTTGACCGTTCCCGCAGCAGTTTGAATTGTGCCTGACATTGTTGTATAATACGTCCAGCCTGTACCGTTGTTGGTGTTTAAAGCCGTTGCACAATGTTCGTATTTCGGACTCATGCTTGGCGCAACGGTTGTTTTGCCTGAGTATAAAATGTTGACCGTGTAGCTGATGCCGTTTTTGACGATTTTGCCTGTAATTGTGGCCGTACCGTTTGTATATTCTGTAAATACTAAGTTTGCACCTGCTACGTAGAATTCATTGTTGTAATACATAACGTAAGGCGTTCCAGTTGTACAATTAGAAAAAGTATTGTTCAATGGACGAATTGACAGGATGCCCGCGCAAGGGTCAACGGGTGTTGAAGGCACGACCGTTACGCAATTGCCTGTTGCATTTAAAGAGGCACAAATGCAGTTTGTGGCGATGGTTGACAATACTTGTGCTGCCGTTGTAGTGCCTAATTGGATGGTACTCAAATCCAATGTAGCAGGGTTATACACCAAAACGTGAACGCAATAATCTCCTGCTTCTGTTACTGTAAACGAAGGTGTTGCGCTTGTTTTGACGATGATTTTTGACGCGCCTTTGGTCAAAATGTAAGCAACTTGGTAGCCCGTTGGAACGGTTGAATTTGTTGTTGCTGTACCTGTGATGGTTGCTGAACCGTTGTTTAAAGTCAAATTGACGTTAGAAATTTCTACTGAACCTGCCGAAGCTGTGCATGGAGGCGTGGGTACTGAGGGGGTGCCGCCGAGCAACAAAGCGATGTCTGCGATGTTGGTTGCGCTGTTATAAGTCGTGAAAGTTAAGCCTGTTGTGGGTTGCGAAACAACTGTCCATTCAATCCATCCTGCCGCGCCGTTCGCCACTTTGTCGAGTGGTTCGTCAGGGATTTGATTCGCACCGATGCCTACTTGGAAGGCGTGCATAGAGTTGAGATTTAGGCTCAAAACACCGCCCACTAGGCCGTCAAGACCCGTCAAAGTACCCGTCATTGACGTATAATAGTACCAACCTGCGTCTGGAACGGCGGTATTGTTGTACGGGCTGCCCATTGGTGCAGTAAAAGTTTGGTCGCCGAATGTCAAATTTATCTGAAAACGACGCGGTGCGCTGTAATCGCCGAACTGTTTAATGACGCCCGTGAACGTCGCAGTTCTGTCACCGTTTTCAACGAAAGTGCCGCCTGTTTCTAATACCCACGCGCCTTCTGTACCTGTTCCCAAAAGGTTGGTCATTACAAAAGCGATGTCGTCGTAGATGTTAGTGTTTGTTGATTTGGCATTAGAAGCCGTGCGTGAAATGGGCGCAGGGGCGCAATTTTGCGCCAAAAGTGTTGCCGTACTGAGGGGGAGTAAAAAGAAGAGAAAAGAGAGCAAAAATTTTGCTACTTGTTGTGTTGTGCTGTAAGCGTCGTTCATATTAAATACTGATTAAAAATTAGAAAATAATTATTAAAACAGGGGGAACTGAATTAAAAACTAAAAATTAAGAATTAAATTGGGAGCGTTTTTAATTCGTAATTGGTGTTGTAATTAAGCATTAAATTGGGAGCGATTTAATGCTTAAATTGTTGTTAAAACGGGGAGTTTTAAAGGGAATTAAAAATTAAGAATTAAATGATTAACGTGTTAATTCTTAATTCTTAATTCTTAATTCAAATTAGCAGTGAATGTTACCGAGATTTAGCAGCTACGCCGCTGTTAAAAAAACAAAGCAAAAAATTACTGTTGCTAATAAAAATAAGCTTGAAATAAGTAAATTAGATTTTAGTGAGTGTTGATACACAACGTTTTTATTACAAATAAAAAGGAAAATAAATGGAGTAGAATTATTTGTTTAAATCAATCAGTTTAATTATTTACTACACCTTAAAATCATAATTGGAAATAGTTAGAAATCAACCTAACGCAGGTTTCAAACCTGCGTTAGGTTTTACTATTTTTCAATACTTTAATTTTTAATTTTTAATTCTAATAAACGGGGGAAAAAAGCGAAGTGAGAAGCGCATTATCTAAACGGGGAATTAGATACAAAAGCAGGCTGTCAATTCTTAAATGGTTGGTGTTTGTTGTGAAAAAGTATTGCGGCTTTGGGAGGAAAGAGCCTTAAAGAGCGCGTTTACTGAGGGGGTGTCTGTCACCTAAACGCTGTGCTTCTTGTTTTTCACGTCACAAAGATAGGGACTTGGTTTTTACATTTCCAAACATTTTTTCTGTGACTTTGTAAAAAAAAAAGTTTTAAGTACAATTTTTTTTATTGAATATATAAAGACTTCAAACGGTGAATTTTATAGTTATACTAAAAAAAAATTCTAGTAAATACCCAATTTAGGTTATTGCTACCCCTTGCGGGGTAAGAACTAAGTTGTATATTTGTAATATAGAAAGGCAAGGCAGAAGTTTTTAATTATTTACAACCATTTAATAATCAATAGTTTAGACGCAAAATGAACAACTGAAAGCCTTTCAATAAATCCATTAGTCCTGTTGGCAATAACGCCCTAATTGCCGTTTTCCCCCGTTTATCTTTTTTCTTCGGAAACAAACGCTTTTTACAAAATCACACGCTGTAACCGTTTTTCGGGTTAGTCTTCACACGACTGTTTGGAAGACTAACCGTTTACAAATGTTAAAAATGTTAGAAGTTTGGAAAGGTTTTTGAAAAGTGTCGTTAATGGATAATTGTTAATGCCCATTAACCAATAACAATTATCCAGTAACATCGTCGAGAAACTCATATTCATTACGCTCTTTTATCGAAAAGAAATAGCAAACTACTGCTCATGATCCATTTAAGAATTCTACACACTAAGTTAAGTTTACTGCTCTTGTTTACCGTCGGCTTGATGACTCAAAAAGCCTTCGCGCAAACGTGTCCCGTGTCAGGAGAGATTACGATTACCGTCGTGCAAGACCCTGCCATAGCGATTACGGGGGCAACGACTATTTGCCAAGGTGGCACGGCAACGTTGACCGCGACGCCTACGGGCGGCACGGCTACTTGTACCATTCAATGGCAATCGTCGCCAAACGGTGCAAACGCCTTTACGAATATTTCGGGGGCGAATGCGACGACTTACATTGCGTCGGGTGCAGCTGTTGGTACGATTGACTACCGCGCTACGTACAATTGTACAGGCATCGGTTGCGACGGAGGCACTTCTAACACGCAATCCGTCACCGTCAATCCAAACCTCACGATTACGGCGCAACCTGTTAACATTGACGAATGCGTTGGTGGTTCAAACGGTTTAAGCGTGACTGTTTCGGGGGCAGTTGGTACAATTACTTATTTGTGGGAACAATCCACAACGGGAACGGGCAGTTGGGCAAATGCTAGCACGACGGTCACGCCTAATAATTTATCCACTTACACCCCCCCCTCAGTATCGGTGGCAACAACGTACTATCGGGTGACGGTTTCGGCGGGTGGCAACGGTTGTTCGTCTATCACGTCTGCAAATTCAACGGTTATTGTTCGGCCAGATTTGGTCATTACCGCACAACCTATCAGCATTGATGAGTGCGTGGGTGGCAATTTGCCAATATCAGTAACGACAACGGGCGGTTCTGGAACGATTACGTATTTGTGGGAACAATCGGCAACGGGAATAGGTGCTTGGTCGGCTGCTTCAACAGCGGCATCGGCCAATAATTTGGTCACTTACACACCGCCTTCAACGGCGGCAGGAACAACGTATTACCGTGTAACCGTTTCAGCAAGTGGCAATGATTGCCAACCTGTAACATCTTCAAACTCAACAGTCATTATCCGTTCTGACTTAGCGATTACGGCACAACCAATTAATGTTGACGAGTGCGTTGGCGGCAACAACACAATTTCAGTAACGACTTCGGGCGGTTCAGGAACGATTACGTATTTGTGGGAACAATCGGCAACGGGAACGGGTGCTTGGTCGGCTGCTTCAACAACGGCATCAGCTAACAACCTAGCAACTTACACGCCTCCTTCAACGGCGGCAGGAACAACTTATTACCGTGTAACTATTTCGGCAAGTGGCAATGATTGCCAGCCGCAAACGTCTTCAAATTCAACGGTGATTATCCGTCAAGACTTAGCGATTACGGCACAACCAATTAACATAGATGAATGCGTAGGCGGTAATTTACCAATTTCAGTTACAACAACAGGCGGTTCGGGTACAATTACTTATTTGTGGGAACAATCAACAACGGGAACAGGTGCTTGGTCGGCGGCTTCAACAACGGCATCAGCTAATAACTTAGCCACTTACACGCCGCCTTCAACGGCATCAGGAACAACTTACTATCGTGTAACCGTTTCAGCAAGTGGCAATGATTGCCAACCTGTAACGTCTTCAAATTCAACAGTTATCATCCGTCCAGATTTGGTAATTACTGCACAACCTGTTAACATTGACGAGTGCGCGGGTGGTACAAATTCAATTTCAGTTACAACAACAGGCGGTTCTGGAACGATTACTTATTTGTGGGAACAATCAGCAACTGGAACGGGTGCTTGGTCGGCTGCTTCAACAACGGCTTCAGCTAACAATTTAGCCACTTACACACCCCCCTCAGTATCGGCGGGTACAATGTACTATCGGGTAACGGTTTCAGCAAGTGGCAATGATTGCCAACCACAAACATCAAACAATTCAACTGTCATCGTTCGTCCTGGCTTAGCAATTACAACGCAACCAAGCAATGTTGACGAGTGCGTGGGTGGTAACAACACGATTTCAATTACAACAACAGGCGGTTCTGGTACGGTTTCTTATTTGTGGGAACAATCGGGAACGGGAACGGGCGGTTGGTCGGCTGCTGCAACAACGGCTTCTGCGAATAACTTAGCCACTTACACCCCCCCCTCAGTATCGGCGGGAACAACGTACTATCGGGTGACGATTTCGGCAACGGGCAACGGTTGTCCGCCTGTCACATCGTCAAATTCAACGGTTATTATTCGTCCAGATTTGGTCATTACAGCGCAACCAATTAGCATTGATGAATGTATTGGCGGTGCCAACACAATTTCAGTGACAACAACAGGCGGTTCGGGTACGATTACCTATTTGTGGGAACAATCGGCAACGGGAACAGGTAGCTGGTCGGCTGCAAGTACAACGGCGTCGGCAAATAATTTGGCCACTTACACACCACCAAGTGTATCTGCGGGTACAATGTTTTATCGCGTAACGGTTTCAGCTTCGGGCAACGATTGCCAACCTGTAACGTCGGGTAATTCAACCGTCATTGTGCGTCCAGACTTGGCCATCACGGCACAACCTGTAAATATTACAGAATGTATTGATGGTACAGACGTATTAACGGTGGCTATCACGGGCGGTTCGGGTACAATTACGTATTTGTGGGAACAATCGGCAACGGGAACAGGTGCGTGGTCGGCTGCAAGTACGGCGGTCACAGCTAATAATTTAGCAAGTTACACGCCGCCAAGTGCAGTAGCAGGTACAATGTTTTATCGGGTAACGATTTCAGCATCGGGCAACGGTTGCGGGCCTGTCACTTCGGGTAATTCAACGGTGGTGGTCAATCCAAAACCAACTATTTCGATTGCGACACCCAACCAAACGATTTGTATTGGTGGCGTGGTGACATTTACAGCAACGGTTGCGGGTGGTGTCGGTTGTACGATTCAATGGCAAAGTACGCCTGTGACGCCTGTAAATTGGCTAGACATTCCTGCACAAAACAATGCGACTTACACAACACCCGCTTTGAGTGCAGATGTGAAGTATCGGGCTAAATTTACGTGTACGGGAAGCGGCTGCTGTAATTAATGCTAATAATGTTTAGGCGACTTTAGTCGCCTAAACATCAAAAATACTGAGGGGGTCAAACAGGCATCATATTTTTAATGGTGGCTGTTTATCTCTTCGTAGTAGGTTACATTAGTTTATTGAACAACCTCAGTAGTACGTTTTATATATTTTCAGAAAAACCTAACGCGGGTTTCAAACCCGCGTTAGGTT
>JAYSRS010000366.1:0-4338 GCA_043720935.1 Saprospiraceae bacterium | reverse complement strand
AAAAAAGGGTATAAATCATTTAGAAATGTATTCAAAAAAAAGGGGGAACATTCAAAAAGGCGGCTTAACAAGCCAGTTTCAAACCCGCGTCAAGTTGTAACTAATTGGTTATCAATGAATTTACAACTATTTTTTGTTTTGCGATAAATAACCGATGATTCCGTTTTAATTTTGCAAAACGTTATTTTTAAATGAATTAATAGTGTAAATTTATTAAACTCATCCACTTCCATTTAAAAAGCCCGTTGTCATTGCGAGAAGGCAGGACGAAGCCATATTGGCACAAGGGATAAAAGGAAAGATAAAATGTCTGCCCGTTTGGCCGATTTAATTACAGAATTGAAAAACGAGGGTATGAATTTAATCGGTTTTAAATCAGTTGTTGATGTGTTAAACTCATTAAACATCAGCAATTTTCGTTTCGACTTTTTCAAGGCGGCGTAGCTGCCCAATCTCGGTAATAAAATCAACAAACAAACGCTATTAAATGCGGTTGCGGTTACACCGCATAGAGAACTGGGCTTGTGTGCTTGATATTACCGAGATTGAGCAGCTACGCCGCAACTGAAAATCTTAAAGCGGAAATTACGGATTAAACAGAACATATTTAAAAAGCCGTTTTCTACTTGAAAACAAGTAAAAAACGGCTTTAAACGTACAGGCGACTTCAGTCGCCTGTACGTGTTTAATTAGCGAATTCCTGCAACCAGTAATGTGGCATTCCGCCGACTGTGCCAATTTTATGGCAAGCCACATACCGCCAATCGGACTGCAATAGTGTCCGCCGATGTCCGCGACTTTGGATGCCGTCGTCAACTAACAATGTAATCACAGCCGTCCGAATATCCGCAATGCCGCCGACCAAATTTTCGTTGCCGTCTTTGAGCGACGGGCATTCCCGAATAATTCTATCCCACGGCATCGAGCCGTCCGAGCCTTGATGGTCGGGCGAGCCACGTTTGAGTTGGTCGAGACCATTCTTTTTGGCCGATTGATAGACACATTCCAACGGTTGCAAAGTGGACAAAATCGGCAGTCTGTACAATTCAGCAATCAACTCACGGGCAGAAGCTACGGCACTCGCATTGTTGCCTTCTTTTTGCAAATCGCTGATATATTTTTCAATATGATATATATAACCTGCTGGGTTACTGCGTACTAAGTTGATTTCGTTAATCATCGTCATTTCGTCCGAGTTCATTGAGGTCGTTCCCGAAGTGATGGGGGGACTAGGTGGCGTAGGTGCGCTAGGCGTTGGGTTACGCATACTCGTGTTGCTGTATTCTGACGGAATATCGCCCGTTGAGGCCATATACTGAGGGGTAGGCTGATAAGTTGTCGTTGGAGAAGTTGACGTAAAAAAGCCGTCGCCTGATGCTTCAACACCTTCAAGACGCTCCTCAACCACGAGCCGTTGACCTGACACTAAAGGCAAATTTGGGTTCAAATTGTTCATCGCAATCACTTCTGCTGCCGACAAACCGTGCAAACGTCCGATGCTTTCAGGCGTTTCCTTTTGCGACATTTGGTCTTGCGATACGACGTGAATCACGCGTTTGTAAGCCGCGTTCCAACTGTAATTTGGATTGCCCGACGGGCTACTACTACTACTGATGCTGTTCGACGCCTTAAAACCGCTCGCTGTAGGCCGTGGTCTTGGTACATTCGCGTAGGATTGTGGCACTTCGGGTTGCTCCGTTTGCGTAAGAGGTTCGGACGTTGTTACTGTTCCATCACAGTCGTTGACGATAAGTTTTTGGCCAACATAATAATTTTCTGGATGGCGTATGTTGTTCATATACATCAATCTAGCGCGGGTGTAGCCGTAATATTCGGCAATCATGTCGAGCGACTCTTCTTTTTTGATGGTATGCGTTTTGGTGTTTGATTTGAAATAAGGCATACCCTTCGTCTTGTTCGGCGTGTAGCTGTAACTCGCAGGAACGCCCGTGCTAGCAACGGATTGCGACACGTTCAGATTGCCCACAACGAGGCCGAAGCAGAGGGGTAAAATGTCGGTTTCTTGCATATTGTTGAGTTGGCACAATTGCGCGACGGTCGTTTTATAGACCCTAGATAGGCCGTACAAAGTTTCGCCTTTTTGAACGGTATGCACGCCCTTCGCCGAGGAGGGAGGACAATATTGACCAAAAAGAGCCGTGGAAAACAAGCTGATGAGGCTGATGAACATGAAGTTTTTCATATTGTAGGAGTATTTAATGGTGAGATAAATATGTTAGCTAACAAAATAAGAAAATTAAAAATTAAGAATTAAAAATTTACAGATAATTGATTATTAATTAATTGTAAATTATGAAAATTTATACTTTAATGTTTCTGAACTTTCTTCAACTATATGCTTTCCTATCCACAATGTTTGTTTTTAAATATTCTTAAATGTCTTTATTTGTAACGCAAATGTCTGACAAATATTTAAAAATCTGTATTTTTGAAGCAATAAGTTTTTGAAATTGTCAAATTAGTTGATGTGGAGGGTTTGTTTTCTTTGAAAAAGGTCGAAATACTGAGGGGGGTATTGAGAAATTAAAAAAGGCATCAAACATTGATTTCCAATGTTTGATGCCTTTTTTAATTTCTATTAATCATTAATCATTAATCATTAATCATTAATCATTAATCATTAATCATTAATCATTAATCATTACTTCTTTTCTTCCTTCGGTGTCACCTTACCTTTAATCATCAAAACCATGTTTGTCGGTTCAGTGTTAGCCGTAACGTTGACAGACTTGCTTTGGTCGCCTGGTTTGCCTTTTGAATCAAAAATGACTTTGATTTGGCTCGATTTGCCTGGTTTGATGGGCTCTTTAGGCCATTCTGGTACTGTACAACCGCATGAGCCGCGTGCATCGCTTATAATCATATCGTTTGTACCTGTGTTTTTGAACTTGAAAATGTGTTCCATTTTCTTGCCTTCTTCAATTGTACCCCAATCGTAGCTCAATTCATCAAATTTGGCCGTCGTTGTTTTACCATTTGCCACAGCAGGTGTTGCAGGTGTTGCGTTTGCCGTGTTAGGCGTCACTTTTGGCGTTTCAGCCGAAGCAGCAACCGATTTTACTTTACTTTCAGCTTCCTTTATGGCAGCAGGAGCAGCAGGTGTAACGCCCGCCGACGGAGCAACCGCAGGGGCAGCAGCCGTTGTTGCGGCAGGTGTTTCTACCGTTGCGGCAGGTGTTGTGGTGGCAGCAGAAATTGCTGATGCATTGTCAGTAGCAGGCTTGTCGTTTTTGCAAGCTGCCCAAAAGAGAACTACTGAGGCAAGAGCAAAGCCTTTAATTACATTTTTCATCGCTTTTAATTCTAATTTTTAGTTTTTAAATAAATTTTTCAAGTAAATATGGAAGATTAAACACATAGATAAATAGGACACATCGTTTTTTATTTTAAATATGCGTCGTTTTGCAAATCTCACACGTTTAATGTATCATAAAAGTCGGCAAAAATACAAAAAATGATTAAAATACTGAGGGGGCTATTTTAGCATTTTATTTTTTTAGAAAAACGCCTTTTTTTAACGTCAAACGTCGTTGGAAGATGTCAAATTTCAAAAGGCATGATTTAGCGTTTAGTCGTACTGAAATTTGAAATCCTTGAAATTTGAAATTTTTGATGCCGCAAAGTTTATGGTTTTCCCATTAATTTTTGTGGTTCAAATGTTAATAATTGTATTTGAAACGTCAAATTAATTAATCGTAAAATGGTAAATTGCTACGACAATTTCCGCTTTAGGATTTCGAAGCCTGTCCCGATTTTTCTTCGGGGTTGCGGCGTAGCTGCAAAATCTCGGTAATAATAGGCGCAAAGTCCAATTTTCTATGCGGTGTAACCGCAAAATCGTCTATTTCGCGGTTACACCGCATGAAAAAGTCGTTGGCTGCTTGAATATTACCGATATTTGGCAGCTACGCCGCCGTGAAAATTCCAAAGCGAAGATTGCTGATTTTATTCAAACTACTATACATGGCCCACTGATTAAACAGATTGGACTGATTTACACTGACTTTTCTTATTATTCCTTAGTAAAAATCAGTGTAAATCAGTTGTAGGTAGCGTTTATTTACGCATTACTACTTATCAGTCAAATCTGTGGCTCATGTACAGTAGCATGAATTTTATTGTACATGAATTCGTAATCAATTGATGATTTAGTGTTTTGTCGCCTTTTAATTCTTAATTCTTAATTCTTAATTCTTAATTTTCAATTCTTAATTTTTAATCGGAATTATCGGCTTTATGGTACAAAACTCTTTTTGACTAACTAATAATTTGTAACTCATTGATTATCGTCGCGTTTCAACGTTCGGGGAACTTTTA
>JAYSRS010000365.1:0-4340 GCA_043720935.1 Saprospiraceae bacterium | reverse complement strand
CCTAATATTTAGGCATAAAAAAAGCGTCCAACCACATTTGGGCTGGACGCATCAAAACAAAACGAAAAACCAACTTTAAACAAGTCTCTTTGGTGTATATAACAACGAGCCTCTATTTTTTGTTCCCTTTGGGAAATTTATTCTTGTCATAAATGTGTCAAAGCGTGATTGAGTATTTGAAATCGCTTTATCCGCGCAAAGTCACCGCCAATTCCTTCGTTTTTCCATTGCGGAAAACAACGACTTTCAACACATCACCCGTTTGGGCATTCGACACTTTTTCTTTTAACTCTTGAGTGGTGCGAATTGCATCACCATCTATTTTAACAATTACGTCGTTTGGCAAAAGACCTGCGTATTGCGCGCTGCTGCCGTTCAACACATTTTCTACTATAACGCCTTCGCTGACATTTAAGTCTTTCTCCTTCGCTACTTCTTCAAAATATTGGTCAGGCACCATTTCGATACCTAATTTTGGCCGAGAGGCATTACCGCCGTTTAAGCGTTGTTGCCCTTGTTTAGGCTGTTGCGGCACTTTACCTGCTTTGATGTCTTCCACAACTTTCGCCACAATCGAAATAGGTATTGCAAAAGAATAACCTACATAACTACCTGTCTGTGTTTGAATTGCGGTATTAATACCAACCAAACGGCCTTGTCCGTCCACCAATGCACCGCCCGAATTTCCTGGATTAACGACCGCATCCGTCTGTAAAAAATCTTCCATGGGGTTGTCTTCGCGGAGTTTTTTATCCTTCGCGCTAATGATACCTGCCGTGACCGTCGTGCCAATATCGTAAGGGTAGCCGATGGCCAAAACCCACTCCCCGATGCGTAAAGCATCAGAATTGCCTTTTTGAATAGCGGGTAAATTGGTCGCGTTGATTTTCAAAACGGCGACATCATAACGTGGGTCTTTTCCAACAACTTTGGCCGTCATCACGCGATTATCAGGTGCAGGAAGGGTCACTTTTACTTCATCAGCGAAATCAACGACGTGATTGTTAGTTACGATGTACCCGTCTTGCGAAATAATAACGCCCGAACCTGTGCCTTTCTTTGGCCCCGTTTGATAGCCGAAAAATTGGCCGAAAAAATCATCGTTTCGACGTTGGTTTGTGTTAGAGGCCGCTTCCTGAGCCTCGATATACACAACGCTTGGTGTGGCGTTGGCTGCTGCTTGCGAAAGGTCAACAACGCCACCGATGGACGTATTTTCACTAGCAAATTTTGTGTACGTGCGTGGTGCAATATTGACGTTTTTATCCATCAATTCCATCCCGCCGACGACAACTAAGCCGCCGAACAAGCCCGCAAAAATTAACGACAATACATTTTTCATAACTTCTTGTTTAATTATGATTTTTAAAAATTTTGGAACAAAATCTTGGTAAAAGTAAGCTTGATATAAAATACGCAAAATAAACGCTTTCAGTTTGTTTCTGTTGACTGTAAGCCCTCGTTTTAACGAAAATTTAACGGCTAAAGGTGCTTTTAAAAGCGTTATTGGTTAATCGCTATTGGTCAATAGTTTCACAATTAATTGATAATCAATTGTTTGAAAATATTTCTATCTGGTTTTGTTAAACTTCACGACTTAAAATGGCCATAGCCTATAAAATAACCTCAAATACTGAGGGGCCTCTTTTTCAAGATATAAGTGGTTAGACGTGCGTCGTGGTTTATTATTTTCTATGCATTAGACGCTGTTTTAACTTTGCTAAAAAAAACTACTTTTACGCCTCGTATGTAACGTAGTCAATCACTCTGTAAAACATTGTCGAGGCTTTTAGGGTCGAGCGTTGAATAGTTATGTTTAGAATGCGGCGTAGCTGCAAAATCTTGGTAATGCTCAACTCAAAACGACTTTTATGATGCGGTGTAACCGCAGGATAGGCCGTTTAGCGGTTACACCGCATGAAAAATTTGGCTATCGAGCCAGTATTACCGAGATTGTGCAGCTACGCCGCAAGAGGCGTAGGCATAGAACTTAACAACGCTCGACTCTATAAAACCTCAATGACGTTGAAACCGCCACCTTCAAATAAAAAACTAAAAACGCCATGTTCTCCGTGAACGCTGTGTGAACCATAAATCAGAAAATCAGAAACGCCATGCAAAAATTACAGAATTACGCCCTCGGCAAATGGCAATTGCCCACAGGTTCAGAGACCCCTCAGTACAACGCCTACAACAGCGACGTGATTAGCCTCGCGGGTGACGTAGGTGACTACGCGGCGATGCTTGATTATGGCCGTCGGGTCGGTAGCACGGCTTTGCGACAACTCACTTTTTTTGAGCGCGGCTTGCTTTTGAAGCGTTTAGCGGTGTTTTTGAGTGAAAAAAAGGCCAATTACTATAAAATTTCTCACCTTACGGGCGCGACGCGTACCGATTCTTGGATTGACATTGACGGCGGCATCGGCAATCTGTTTGCTTACGCAACTTTGCGGCGACAAATGGGCAGCCAAACGTTTTACGTGGATGGCGCGACGGTCAATTTATCAAAAGAAAAAACCTTCGTTGGCCAACACATTATGGTACCTAAATTGGGCGTAGCGATTCACATCAACGCCTTCAATTTTCCCGTATGGGGAATGTTAGAAAAATGCGCCGTGAATTGGCTTGCGGGTATGGCGGCGGTTGTGAAGGCATCGGAAATGACCTCTTTTGTAACGGAATCGGTGGTTAGAGACATTATTTCAAGCAAAATATTGCCCGAAGGGGCGTTGCAATTCGTCGGTGGTCGCGGCCACGGGATTTTGGATTCAGTAACTTCGCAAGACGTTGTGACCTTCACAGGTTCGGCTTCGACGGGCAAAATACTGAGGGGGGCGGCAGCGATTTTAGACAATTCAGTCCCGTTCAATATGGAGGCGGATTCGCTCAACGCCATGATTTTAGGCGAAGATGCTGTACCAAATACGCCTGAATTTGATATTTTTATCAAAAACGTGCGGTCTGAAATGGTGGTAAAAACAGGTCAAAAATGCACCGCCGTGCGCCGCGTGATTGTGCCAACAAAATATTTGGAGGATGTTCACATTGCCCTCGGGCGAGAATTGACAAAAGTGGTCGTTGGCAACCCAAATACTGAGGGGGTCAAAATGGGGGCTTTGGTGAGCCGCGAACAACAACAACGGGTGTTGACAAATTTGAATATATTGTTGAAAACGTCAAGCATTGCCGTTGGCAATTTAGACCGTTTTGAAGTCGTCGGGGCGGACAAACACGATGGAGCATTTTTGCCCCCGTTGCTGCTAATCAACGAAAAACCGTTCAAAAACCTTGATTCTCACCACATTGAAGCCTTTGGCCCCGTCGCAACTTTGATGCCTTACGACACGCTTGACGAAGCAATCCGCTTGGCGAACATGGGAAAAGGCTCGTTGGTGTCCACAATTTGCACGTTTGACCCTGCGATTGCGACCGAATACGTGATGAATGCCGCCGCTTTTCACGGGCGCATTTTGATTCTCAATCGGGCGTCCGCCAAAGAAAGTACAGGGCATGGTTCGCCGATGCCGTTGCTCACGCATGGAGGCCCGGGCCGTGCGGGAGGTGGTGAAGAAATGGGCGGTTTGCGCGGCGTGATGCATTATTTGCAACGCGTGGCCGTGCAAGGGCATCCGACAATGCTCACGCAAGTGACCAAAACGTATCAATATGGTGCAGAAATGCTTGAAAAAGACGTGCATCCGTTCCGAAAATATTTTGAAGAATTAGAAATTGGCGAGACATTAATCACGGCAAAACACACTGTTACGGAAGCCGATATTACCAATTTTTCCAACGTGTCGGGTGACAATTTTTACGCGCACGTGGACGCAACGGCTTTGGAAGGAACGCCTTTTACGGGTCGCGTGGCGCATGGTTATTTCATTTTGTCGAAAGCGGCGGGTTTGTTCGTTGATGCCAAAAAAGGCCCCGTTTTGTTGAATTATGGCTTGGAAGACTGCCGATTTACGAAACCCGTCTATCCTAACACAACAATTGGCGTCCGATTGACGGTAAAAGAAAAAATGGGACAAGAGAAAAAAACGCCCGAAGATGTTGCCAAAGGCATTGTCAAATGGCTCGTGGATGTGTATGACGAAACGGGCGAAACGGTAGCGTTGGCAACGATTTTAACGATGGTGAAAAAGAAAAATCAAGCGGATTAGACCCCCTCAGTATTTTGTCCAAAAATGGGTTACTTTTATAAAAAAATAGAATATTACTGTACAAATTGCATTTTATACGGTTTACGGGCTGTTTCTCGCTTCGCTCGAAAGACGCCCTTCAAGGGATTTTTTTAGGAGCGAGCGTATTTTTGAATGAAAAATCTTCGATTTTTCATT
>JAYSRS010000364.1:0-12756 GCA_043720935.1 Saprospiraceae bacterium | reverse complement strand
AAAAAAGGGTATAAATCATTTAGAAATGTATTCAAAAAAAAGGGGGAACATTCAAAAAGGCGGCTTAACAAGCCAGTTTCAAACCCGCGTCAAGTTGTGGCTAATTAAAACCCGCGTCAAGTTGTGACTAATCAATTGTCAATAGATTTGAAACAATCTTTCATTTTGCAATAAATAACCGATGATTCCGAATTTGAATGTAAAGCCTCTATTTTTCTTCAAAAAAAAAAGGGCTTTTTCTCTTTCCTGCCCCTGTTTTTTGCGACAATCGACGAAAGTGCGAAATTAATCTACCAAAATACAATACTATGTATTGCATAATACCGTGCGATAGCCACATCTTTGCATCATGAATACGGACAATGTAAAACAGCAAATGAGGAAGGGCGTTCTTGAACTGTGCGTTCTTTCCATCATCGCCGCAAATTCGGAGGTTTATCCTGCCGATATTAAGAAGCGGCTCGAATCGGCGGGTATGGATGTCGTCGAAGGCACGTTGTACCCGATGTTGACAAGGCTCAAAAATTCGGGACACCTAGCGTACTCGTGGTACGAGTCAGAGTCTGGCCCTCCGCGAAAATACTACCGCGTGACGAACGACGGGCGGGCTTTTCTGACCGAATTGCAGCAGTCGTGGCGCGAGTTTACGACCTCGGTCAATATGCTGTTTGAAACAGAAACCTCTAATGCTTAAAAAACAGCCTTTCAGTAGGCATTTAAAAATAAAAAGACAATGAATAAGGTGTTTAATATCAATCTCGGCGGACAGCCTTTGACTATAGACGAAGATGCGTATCGCCTATTAGAAAATTATTTGCAGTCGCTTCACAACCATTTTCGGGCATCCGAAGGGTACGAAGAAATCATGTCCGACATCGAAGCGCGGCTTGGCGAATTGCTCCGCGAAGGCATGGGCAAACGGATGATTGTGATGATTCAAGACGTAAAAAACACGGTCAGCATTATGGGCAAACCCGAAGAATTTGGGGCTGAACCGATGGATGAAACCGAAACAGCGGCGGAAACAGCGGCGGAAACAGCCTCAAATGCTCAAAATACGGAGGTGGTCTCCAATGCAAATAATGGACAAAAAACGGGTAAAAAATCGCCGATTCAAACTGGAAAACGCCTTTTCCGCGATGAAGACAACAGCGTGATTGGTGGCGTTTGCTCAGGTTTGGCGGCTTATTTCGGCGTTCAAGAAGTTGTTTGGGTACGTTTGACGGTCTTGTTTTTGGGAATTTTTACGGGGCTTGGCTTCTTTTTATACCTCGTTTTGTGGATAATTATCCCAAAAGCCAAGACAACCGCCGACCGTTTGGCGATGCGTGGCGAGCCGATTGACGTGAACTCCATCGCTAAATCTATCGAAACGGGTTTTGACGATTTGTCTAAAAAAGTCAATGAGTTTGGTGGCGATACGGAAGCACAAAAGCGTTTTGGCCACCAAGTGTCGTCTTTTACGACTTCCGTTGGCACAGGAATTGGCAATGTACTGAGGGGGTTCGGTGGCGTGGCGAAGTTCTTGGCGGCCATCATTTCCATCATTATTATTGCCTTGATTGTGATTAGTTGGGTTGCAGCAGCAGTCGGCCTCGCTTGGGCAGCACCTGTTGTCGGTTACTTGACAGACGAGCCGTGGCAAGGTACTTTGAGCGTTTTGGTAGGCTTCATTTTAGTTGCCGTTCCGACATTGGAACTCATCTTTTTGGTGCGTCGCTTGTTGTTTAATCGCGGGGTACACGTGGCAGTTCACATATTGATTTGGACGATTTGGACAGCAAATATTACTGGAATTGCCTATTTAGCAAGCAGTTTTGGTAAAAATTTCACGCACCAAGCCGATAAAATGCAATCGTATAACATGACGAATGCCATTGACACGTTTAACATTGCGGTCGCTAGAAATCCTGAAAATCACATCAATTTTCAACTTGGTGACCTGCATGTATCGGAAGATTATTTGATGTCTGAAAACGTCAATTTGTTCATCAAACCAAGCGAAACGAGTGCATTTGAGCTGACGCAACAAACGATGTCGCAAGGACGGACAGACGATGAAGCCAAAATGTTGCTGAGCCGCATCAATTTTACCCCCTCAGTAACGGACAGTAAATTGACTGTTCCTGCCGAATTTATGATTCCTAAAGGCTTGAAATGGCGCGGACAAGTAATTGATATGACGCTTAAAGTACCCGTCGGAAAGATTTTTAGAATCAAAGAAGCGGATATTGATTCGTGGAATGTGATTCACATTGACGAACGTAGCAGCAGACATCAAGGCGAGTGCTACGGCGACCGCGTTCAGACGTGGCGAATGACAGAAAAAGGCGCGGAGTGCATCAACAAAGTGCGGAAAAAAGGTAAAAAAGAAGTGGAAGAACCGACGGATGAAGATGAAGATGAATAAATAAAAATAGATTTATTTTCAGAATGTAAAGCCTTGCAAACGTGTGTTTTGCAAGGCTTTTTTGTGTGTTTCATACAAACCGCAGCAAATATGCGTTTCCTCACCATATCTCAAACATTTTTTTTGGTGACGCTTTGTCATCTATTCGCCCAATTAAAAAAGTGTTGCCCAATGGCACACTGACCGATGTGGGTTTAATACTGAGGGGCCTATTTTTCACCCCCTCAGTATTTCCACAAAAAAAGTGCTTACAAACGGGTGTTTGCAAGCACTTTTTTTGCGGAAACTGCTAAGATATTTAGTCCTTTTTTGAATCAGCCGCCGCCGTTTTGAACGTCGCGTTTTGAATCAAATCCCGAACGATGGACAAGGTTTCGTGAAGATGTGCATCTTTTTTAATGTCTTTCATCCACTCGCGGTTGCGAATAATTTTTGACGAATCCTTAGTTGCATTCAACGCGGTTAAATCATCGGCCAAGTTCTCCGCTACGAAGCTGTCAATCGGCTTGATAGCCGCTTTGAATTTATCTAGTTCAGCGTCGCGTTTGGCTTCCAATGCACGATATTCTTTGATATTCAATGGATATTGACTGTTATCGCGCTGCGCTTTCATGCGTTTTGCATTGTCCCGATAGGCCGTAAACGTTGGGTTTGCACTTATCCGTTTTTGGCTATTGGCGACAATCTGTGACATTTTCTTCAAATCCACCACCGATTGACTGTATTTGACAGGGTTGATTTGCGTCCAAGCCAGGGGATGTTCCGTATCTTTTTCGCCGACGGGGATTTCCATGTAGCTGTCGGGCAAGATAATATCGGGCGTTACGCCTTTGAGTTGCGTCGAACCACCATCAACACGGAAGAATTTTTGAATCGTTATCTTCAAATCACCCAATGCACCAAGCGGTTTGCCATCTTTATCCACCAAAGAGCCGTTGCCATTGCGATTGACGGCGCGGTCAAGGTTGACGAAGCGTTGAACCGTTCCTTTACCGTAAGTTGGTGTTCCAACAATAATTGCACGGCCATAATCTTGCATGGCAGCAGCCAAAATCTCCGAAGCAGACGCTGAAAACTCGTTTACCATAACAACGAGTGGCCCTGTGTATTGTACTGTGGGGTCGGTATCGTTCAAAACATCAGGCTTATCGCCACGGCTTTTTACTTGTACCATCGGCCCTTCTTCGACAAAGAATCCCGCCATTTTCACCACATCGCGCAATGAACCACCACCGTTGTTGCGAAGGTCAAGAACGATGCCTTTGACATTCGCTTTTTTCAATTTTTCGATTTCAATTTCCACGTCTTCAGCGCATTGATGGCCGTTGTCGTTGTCAAAATCGGCGTAAAACTTAGGCAATTTGATGTAGCCGATGCGGTCAGCCGTTTTGTCAGCTTGGATAACGAGCGATTTGGCAAAACCTTCGTCAATAATAATTTCTTCCCGAATAATGCTAATGACCTTCACTTTACTGTCGGTTTTGGCTTTGACCGTCAAACGGACTTCGGTAGCGAGTTTGCCGCGAATCATCGAAACAACTTCGTTTAAGTCCATACCACTCACGTCAACGGGGTCTTTATCGCCCTGAGCGACTTTCATAATTAAATCACCATCTTTCAACTCGCCCTGCTTGTGTGCGGGGCCACCGATTGTCACTTCCGACACCTTCGTATAGTCGCTTTCTAGGTCAGTTTGAAGCCGTGCACCGATGCCAATGAGGCGACCTGACATCCCGATATCGAAGTTTTGCTTCTCAATCGGTTCAAAATATTCCGAGTGCGGGTCAAAAACATTGATGGCCGCATTCAAATAAGTCGATAAGTGTTCGTTGCGCTTTTGCTTTTTGATGCGCTTGAAATAGTCGTTGTATTGCTTCGTGAGTTCCGTCAACGCCGCTTTTTGAAGGTCATCTTCCGACTTATCCTTCACGCTTTCTTTACCTTTTGCTTTGTCATCGAGCTTGCTTGCGAGGCGCGTCATGACCTCATACTTAATCATTTTACGCCACATATCGGCCAGTTCAGCATCGTCCTTGGCATAAGGTTTTTTATCGCCGTCGAGTTCGACGGTTTCATTTTTCGTGAAATCAATCGGCATTGTAAGGGCTTTCTGGTAAGCCAATTCCGCTTTTCCGATGCCTTTTTCAATCAATTCTACGGATTTATTGAAAAAAGTCAAATCCGATGCTTTGAGTTGATCGTCGAGTTGCGTCTCGAAGGGCGTCAATTGGTCAACGTCTTGTTGGGTCAAAAAACGGCGACCTGCGTCCATGCGGTCGAGGTACAATTTGAATGTTTTTTTAGAAAAATCATCCGTCATTGTTTGCGGACTGTAATGAGAACTGGCCAGCACAGCGTTGAGTGCTTGCATCAGCACCGCTTCTTTGTCAGCGGGTGTGGGTTTTGGGCAAAGGGCAGCGACGAGCGCAGTCGCGGAGATAGCCGTAATTAAAAAAGCGTTTCTGAATTTCATATTCCACCAAATTTTAAACATGATTTTTTTAGTTTATCAACGAGTATTATAAACGACAAAAGTTGCGTGATTATGTTTTTGCGGATGTAAAAATACAGTCAGCAGTTGATTTGTTGAGACAAAATAACGTAAAGTTGTGATTTATTTTTTTGACGTAAAAAACACGCGGCGTTACAACAAGGGGTTCAAGACTTTCCAAATCGTCTCCACAATAATTTTATTCCCTTCGGCAGTCGGGTGAATCCCATCTTTTTGATTCAATGCCGCAATGCCGCCCACACCTTCCAAGACGAACGGAATCAAGGCAATATTGTTGCGTTTGGCCAAAGTGGTGTAAACATTGTGGAAGGCCGTCGTGTAGGCTTTTCCCATATTTCTAGGTGCTTCCATACCCGACAAAACTATTTTTACTGAGGGGTACTTTGTACGCACTTTATGGAGAATGCCTTGCAGATTTTTCTCCGATTCTTCGGCTTTTAAGCCGCGTAGGGCGTCATTTCCGCCCAATTCCAAGACAAAAACGTCAACGGGTTGCTGTTCAATCACCCATTCGATGCGGCTATTGCCACCTGCAGTTGTTTCGCCGCTTAGTCCTGCGTTGATGCAGCGATAGGGCAAGTTCAACGAATCAATTTTTTGTTGGGTCAAGCCGACAAAACCCGCCGTTGAAGCGTCGTCCAAGCCATACCCTGCGGTCAGGCTGTTGCCAAAAAAAAGAATGTTTCTTTTGGCCGTTGTAGTCGTTTCGGTGGTCGTTTCGGTGGTTTTAGTGGTTGTCTTTTCACCATTTTGTTGGCAACCGATGGTAAAAAACAAAGCGAAAAGGGGCAGCATTACGCGCATCAAATTTTTCATTTTATTGATTTTAATTTGTTTTAAAATATTGATAATTAAACATTTAGTGCGATTCAGAATCGCTCTTTTTGTCATTTAGAAGGCGCAAAATCTTAAACTTACCCCCCTCAGTATTTAGGCCATTTTTTAACTAAAACAAAACCCGCGCAGCCTTTCAACTACGCGGGTTTTGTTGTATAACCAATTTAAAATCAATTAGTTAGCCTTTACGAATTTCAACGTTTTAGCTTGATTGCCAACCGTTTGAACTTGTAGCAAATAGTTGCCGTTCGCCAATTGATTGACATTCATGTTAACCGTTTCTTTCTGAATGTTCATCAATTCTTTTTCTTGAAGCAACTGACCTTTCAAATCGAAAATACGGAATAAAACCGCTTCTTCTGATTTAGGAAAATCAACATTCACATTCAAAGTTTCGCCAACAGGATTTGGATAAACCGCGATTTTATAAGTAGATGGTAAATCATCCTTCGTATCAATGCGGATTGGCCAAGCAAACAATGAGACACGTGGGTTGTATTGTGTACCACCAAAAACGCTTGTTCGCCAAATTGAGTTAGGGTCACTGCCATTAATGTCGATAATACCCCCATAACGTGGCGCACCTGCTTTCTTAGTTGCAAATCTTAATGGGCCATAAGAATAACGCGCACGGTCGTCAAAATAGTTGAACCAAGTTGTACTAGCGACGCTCGGTGTAATCTCAATCATCGCCAAATAAGCCTGATTGTTTTTCAAATAAACAAGCGTTGTGCCGAGGAAATTCTCCAATTTAATATCAAGTATATTGCTAGCACTGCCAGCAGGCATATTTGTTTCACCCGCAGCAATTAATTTCCGTTCGCCAACTTCCACAGAGTCATTTCTGTTTGTGTCGTTCCACTCATACAGACCTGCTGTATAAGTACGCGCTATTGTTGTTGCTGTTTCAGCATAACCAGAAATTCTAGTTGCCGTTGACGTCGCACCTTTCGGGAAATAGTAATATTGACCCAATTTCCAAGCGCGTGTTGTAGAAGATACAGTCGGTGCGTAGCCTAAAAGGAAACCACCAGGCTGCTCATTCGTAAACAAAGAGTCACGTACTCTTAAGCCCGTAACGTGCATAATACTATCGTCTCTTTGGAACATATCCGTACTGTCATAAGTCACCTTATAACGGATATTGTAGTTAGTAGCTGCACTATTCGGCGGGAAGAAAGCTTGTGGCAACAACTCATTTTGTGCTACTGAGTCCGCAGCAAGTGTACCGTAGTTACGCGTTGTTGTGAAAGCGACTGCACCAGTTGTACCGTTAATAACATCGGCTGTTACTCTTACATTTCTAGCAGGAACAGTACCATTGTTAACAACATCTACCATGAAACGTACTGAGTCTGTATTGTTGCGTTGCATGGCAGCAGTAGGCAATGCTGCCCAAGATTTGCTCAACGTCACGTTGTTTCTCAAAACACCTACTCTTACGTCATCAAGCAACCAATAGTAGTAGTCACCATCAAAATGGAATTTAATGCGGAATTTGTTTGTGCCTTTGCTGCCTACCAACTTAATTGTCGTAGGTGTGTTGCGTGGCAAACGCTCGTAGAGGCCATAGCCTTCATTTTCTTCAATGCATTGAAGCGGTTTCCAAGTTACACCACCGTCTTCTGACCAGCTAACTGCTGTGCTTTGGAAGCAATCAATCGTAGAAGAGCTTTGGAAGTGACGGTTTGATTGTTGGAACATTAACGATAGATTGTTGAAACCCGTCGCATCAAAAATCGGTGACCATAATTCTCCCGTGTGTGGGGCAGGTGCTTGACCAACACCATCAGCAGCTAATCCACGGCTATCCAAAAAGTCAGAAGAGAAAAGAGCTGCACCGAAACCACGTGTGGTATCAAGGGAAGTCATACGTGTATCAAGCGTTGCACTCCGATACGAGCCAATGTGAGGCGCACCCGTTGGTGACCACATGAAAACCGCACTATCGGCTCTAGCCGCATCCGCAGATGCCAAGCCAACAGTTATCCAGCCTTTGTAATTGGCAAGACTTGCGTTTAAAGCTGTATCTTTTTTGACATAGCGAATGGTTGCCGCATTCACAAACTGGCTGACAGATGTACTAGCCGAGTCGTTAGGCCAAATGATTTGCGCGTTCATCGCCGTAACGCCCAAGACGAAGGCCACCATCAGGGCCATCTTTGTAAAGAATTTTTTCATACCGTAAAGGATATTTTATGATTTGATAAAATGAAAAACGATTAGTATTTAGTCAGGCTTTGTAGCGGGGCAAAACTATAAAAATTTGGTTAGCAATCGGAAATGTGAAATTTTATTTTTTTCATCTTCTTGAAATTTCAATTTATAAACCATTGATTATCAAATTGTTAAATTTTTAGCCGATTTTAAAAAAAAGGGCATTTTGTCGAAATGACAATTTTAAGACACAAGACGATGGGATTTGAAGGCGTATTATCGTTTTTTTATGCAAAATACTGAGGGGGCGAAATTTTAATTTTCCAAGCCTTCTTCATACGCCACGACTACCTTTTGGACGGTTTCCAAGGGCAATTCCATAAAATCGGCTATTTCTTCGACCGTTTTCCCTTTTTGCCAATTTTTAAGGATAATTTCTCTCGTATTCTTTTCCGCACCTCTTAGTTCACCTCTTAGTTCACCTCTTAGTTCTGCTTTTTGCAAACGCCCCCGTGCGTCTTGCTCACGCATACCCGCATAGTTATACGCGTCTAATTCTGACTTCGACCATGTGTTTTTATTGGCATCCACATAAGCCTCTTTTAGCCCTTCATCGTCTAAATCCGAAGGAACAACGTTGAGATTTTCAGCTTCCTTTATAAAGTATATCCATTTATCCATCACATTGTTTAGGTCCTTCGATTTTTTGACAAATTTTGGCAATTCAATGAAATAGAAATCCATGTCCTTGATAATCCGTTCTTGAGTAACAACATTACAAATAGCGTGGTGTGAAAAATAATCAAGTCCTTCTGTAAATTTGAAATCAAAAATACCGATAAAGATGACGGGATTCAGCTCCGTATATTGCTCGCCACTCACAATTTGTTGGCTGTATTCCTTACTCGTATAGTAAAGTAAGCGTTTATCCATGCCAATAATATCTGCAACTTGCATTTCAACGATAAAAGTATTGCCCATGAAATCGGTTGCCTTCACATCAATAATAGATGTTTTCATGTTCGGTAAAATCGGCAATTGAAAAGGGTTAACGAGTATTATGGATTTAATGCGCTTGTCACCCTCCAAATGCAACACAGCATTTAGGAAAGAAATCAAGATTATCTTTTTGTTATTATTGCCAAAAATCTTGCGAAAGGCAATGTCATTTTTAACATCTACAAATTCCATAATTGATAGATTTTACAGTTGAATGAATAAGATTTTCTAAATGCTGCATTTTTTAATTTTTTGACAAAGCTAAATAAAAAAGTTCATTTAAGCATCTTTTAGATTGAGAATTGGTCGAAAATGACTATTTTTCTACGATTTCAAAGCATTCAACGTTAAAAACTCTGCTTTCAATTGTTCCCTATTTACAGGCACAACGCCCGCTAATTCGCACACTTGACTTCCCGCGAGGTTCGACAGCACTGCCAAAGTCCGATTGTCCGTCTTTGCTGCTAAACACAATGACGCCACACTAATCACCGTATCGCCCGCACCACTCACATCCGAAATATGTCGCGTTTGCGTTGGAAAAATGTCCCCCTCTTGCTTCGTGCCTCGCAATGACGTTTCAGTTATTTCAAGGATTTCAGTCACTTCAGTTCCTGCCATGCCCGTTTTTGGCAACAGCGTTTCCCCTAAAAACAGTCCTTTTTCAGACAGTGTTATCATCGTCAAGCGGTTGCCTAAGCGCGTATGTAGGAAAGCGGTCGCGTATAGGAGAGAATCGAGATTGGGTTTAACGTCAAAATCAACGGCGTCGCGGATTTCTTTCAAATTGGGTTTAAAAAGCGTCGCGCCTTCATAAGCCAAAAAATTATGGCGTTTCGGGTCAACCGTCGTCGGAATGCCGTATTTTTGGGCTTCGGCCATCACGTCTTTAATGGTATCGGCGGTCAACACACCTTTATTATAGTCTTGAAAAATCAGCACGTCCGTCTTAGTTTCGGCTAAAAACGCGCTCAATTTGGCCACAAATTCAAGGCGATTTGCCCCGTCAATGTCAGTTGTCACTTCATTGTCAACGCGCAACATTTGCTGCGTTCCCGCCATGATTCGGGTTTTAACAGTCGTCGGACGGTCATTGATTTGGTGCAAACCAAGCGTAGAAAGATTGTTATTAGTCATTAATCTTAAAAAATCACCCCCCTCAGTATCCGCGCCAATTGCGCTGAATAAATACGGTGTTGCACCGAGTGCCGCGATGTTTAAGGCCACATTTGCCGCCCCGCCGAGCCTATCTTCCGTCCGTTGCAATTCGACAACGGGAACGGGTGCTTCGGGCGAGATACGCGTCACTTTGCCGTGCCAATAACGGTCAATCATCACATCACCGACGATAACCACGTTCAATTTGGTGAATTTTTCAAAAATATCGGTCGTTTTTTCTAATTTTTCTAACATTGGGCAAAGGTAGAATTACATGGAATTAAAAATTAAAAATTGAAAACTAAAAAATAGCAATAAACAGTCAATTAGTCAATGTCAAGTCAAAAAGCTTTGCCAAAATACGTGCTTGCAAGGCTTTTTCTTACTTTTACCCGTCAATTGCACATTTTTAAACCTTTTTTCATGCATTTATCTGTCAAAAATATCTTGTCAAGTAAGTCAAATCTTACGGCAATGAGCGCATTAATCGCGCTGTTTTTCATTTTTATTGCTGCCCAAGAAGCAGAAACGGGCCGACAAAAAATCGGAACGCCCCCCTCAGTATTTTCCCTTGAAATTCACGATAATTTGTCGGAATATGGCTTTTTTCAAGGCTCCATCAACGCGCAACAACCCGCCGCCGATGTCGTTCCTTATGCTTTGAATGCGCCGCTTTTTTCAGATTTCGCGCAAAAACTGCGGTTTATTCGCTTGCCAAAAGGCGCGACAGTAGCGTACAATCCCGATTCCGTTTTACAATTTCCTGTCGGAACGGCCATCATTAAAACTTTTTATTATGCCAATGATGTAAAAAATGAAAAAAAAGGCCGTCGATTGATTGAAACACGCCTGTTGTTGCATCAAGAAAACGGCTGGATGGCCTATCCTTACGTTTGGAATGCCGAGCAAACGGAGGCGACTTTGGAATTTGCAGGAGGCGACGCGACGGTGGTTTGGAAAGACGAAAAAGGGGCGAAACAGACTTTGGCATACGTCATTCCAAACCGCAATCAGTGTCGTGGTTGCCACGAGCGCGGGGCAGTTATGTCGCCGATTGGGCCGTCGGTGCGGCAATTAAATGGCCTTTTTTCTTACGCAAAAATAGCTGAAAATCAATTACTTAACTGGAAAAAGCGTGAAATACTGAGGGGCCTACCCGACGATGTTTCAAGCATTCCGAAAGTCCCAAATTACAGCGATGCGGCTGAAAAACTCGACGACCGCGCCCGAACTTACTTGGACATTAACTGCGCGCATTGCCACAATCGGACGGGGCAAGCCATGACTTCGGGCTTGTATTTGGATTGGAAAACGACGGATTCCACGGCCTTGGGATTTCTCAAAACACCCGTTGCAGCAGGTAAAGGCTCTGGCAATTTGAAGTACGACATCGTGAAAGGCAAGCCTTCGGAAAGCATTTTGCTCTATCGAATGCGCTCAACCGACGCAGGAGAAATGATGCCCGAATTGAGCCGAAAACTCGTTCATACTGAGGGGGTAGAATTGATAAAGAAGTGGATAAAGTCGTTTTGTACGGACTGCCGATGAAGCTCAACGACCGATTGGATTGGTAAAAAATGACCCCTCAGTATTTTCAGGTTTAGACACTCAATTTAGGCTTAATTTTCAAATCGGAACGCCGTTAAAAAGACCTTTTTGAAAATAATTGGCTCTAAAGTGGCCTAAAATGCAATTAGGGCTTACATTTGACGCATTTTTGTGAAATTTTTTGAGAAACGCTGTAAAAAAAATCCTCTAAAATGAGAAACTTCTTTCCGAATATAGAGACGGCTGTTATTGCCATTTTCATTCTTTGCGTGGCACTGTGGGGCGCGTCGCGTTGCAAAAAGAAAAAAGAAGAAGCCTCGCTTCGTAACGCCACCGAAAACGCCGTGAGTGCCGTGGACACGCTGCCGTCACCTGCCGCAACCCGCGTCATTGTGCCGCCGCTTTCGCGTACGCAAGCCGCACCGACCGACCCGACTGCATTGCCAAATTCGACGATTCAGAACCCGAATGGTGTGCCAAACGCGTATTCAACGACCTCACAGCCGTTGCCTTCGTCACCTTCAACAGTAAAGCAAACGCCCGTGCCGATGCCTTCTGCAACGCCGACGATGCAAACAACGCCACAAACGGGTGGCCAAATAACGACCGTTCAACAAGGGCAAAAGCCTGTGGCTATTGAGCCAAGTGGCACGTCTTTGTACGTATTAATCAATGGTTTAAATGTGCGTGGAAAACCTGATTTGAAAGCCAAGTCGCTTGGAAAACTCAAAATAAATGACCAAGTGACCTTCCTGCAAGAAGCGACGGACGTAGTGCAACCTGTTCGCCTCGCCGACGGGACAACGATTACGAAACCGTGGTTTAAAATCAAAACGCGGCGTGGTACAATCGGTTGGGTGCATGGTTCTGGCGTCGATTTCTACAAACGCAAACCCAGCGAAGGGCTTTAAAGATGTCAAACGTCATGGCACAGCACGAAGCAATCAAATGCCAACGAAACAGCCCGATTTTTTGCAAAAAGTCGGGCTGTTTCGTTGGCATTTTCTATTATAAGGAACGCGAAATAAATAAAAGCGTATTTTCATACACACTGTTTTTCGCTGCGCGAAAAAGGCGTGCTAGGAAAAAATCTATCGGAGCGAACGTATTTTTGAAAGAAAAATCGTAGATTTTT
>JAYSRS010000363.1:0-1548 GCA_043720935.1 Saprospiraceae bacterium | reverse complement strand
AAAACAGCGTCGCCCTGATAGATTTATTGAAGGGCGTCTTTCGAGCGTAGCGAAAAACAGGCAGTGAACCACGTAAAATGATATGGGCGAGAGATTTTTAAAAAAACAAAGGATGAAATTTAACTTGTCCGAGCGTATTAAATTCCAAAGCAGGGGCGGGGATTTTGATAAAATTGATGGATTTTAAGACCGTATTTAAGAATTTAGATTTGGTTTTAATTTTACTCAAATCCACATCGAGCGACAAATAAAACTGTTTATAACGCGGCAAATCCGTGGCAACCGTAAATTCAGGTTTTTTAGTCGGCCATTCATTGACGTAGCCGCCAAACATATTGTCCGCCCCATAACCTACGGCCACATTGAGCCACGATGGAAAACGGGTGTTTTTGTTAAAACTTTTGGGATTAATCGACAACCACCACGTCAGTGCGTTGTAATCTTTAAAAAAAGTTTGCGCGTAACCCTGTCCGTACAAATCATTCGTGCGGGCGCGTAAACTTGATGTTTTTGAACCGTCCGTTGAACGAATCGGTGCAGTTGAGTAGGTACGAGGCGTGTTGCTGACTTTAAGAACCATGCGTTGTTCGTTCCAAACGGCTTGTTGAACGCCAAAAAGCGCGCATCCTGCCGTATTTGCGGCCATATCTGACCAAGAGAAGCCCCATTCTGTTGAAAAACCATCCAATCCTTCTAAGGTTGCTTGCAAAACTGTTCCCGTTGCCATACCTGCCCACGCCGCTTTTCGGTTCTCCATACCCGTCCACCGCATCGCTTGATACATCCATTTTGTTTCCGTATAGGCCGTTAAAACATGACCATATTTATCCATTTGTTCCCACTCGCCCGAATCGTCGAAAAGATGAAAACCACTGCGCGGATATTGCGCGTACCACACCTTGTCGAGCAACAAAACTGCTCCTACGTAGGCCGTAGTGCTTGCGCCAATAAATCCCCAAAAGCGTTGTTTATTGAACGTGTCGGCGGCTTGAAAAAAATCTATTAGTTTGAACTTTGATTGCTTTGAACTTTGCCATGCGTCTTGAAGTTTGACGCTCGAATTTTGACGTTTGAAGGCGTCATCTATTGGGGATTTGACATTGGAAATTGGAAATACTTGATATTTGGCATCCAACATCTCACATTTGACATCAGAAATTGGTTTTATACTGAGGGGCCTTATTTTTGAATTTGAAGCTATAAAATTGGACGCAGTAGATTCAATTTGAGCGTTTAAATTGTTGACAATCAACACGTAAGAGAGAGCGAAGAGGTAAAATCTATTTTTCATAAAAGCGTTTTTAATCGTTTGATAATTGGACACTGTGCCGCAAAGAAACGCACAAGGATTATAATTTTTACTAACCCAATTGTCATTAGTTCGTTAATAATTGCCACGTTACACTGACACCATACATTTACGAAATCTTGAAGATTTGTAAACGAAATTATCGGCTTTATGGTACAAAAGCCTTTTTGAATAATTCATAAATTGTAAGTCATTGATTATCAGCACGGTTCAACGTTCGGGGAACTTTAAAAGTTCCC
>JAYSRS010000362.1:0-4359 GCA_043720935.1 Saprospiraceae bacterium | reverse complement strand
TTTTGTACTTTCCGCAGGTTTCACCTACGGTTATTCATATTCAAGCCCTTCGGGCTTGCGTAACATCAGTTACTAATATTTTGCATTGTCGTAATAATTTGCAATTCATTGGTAATCAATCATTGGCAAATTTATCATTCATCATTTTCTTACTTGTTCGATAAAATCATAAACTCAAACGGGGCGAAACTCAAAGCTTGATTGCCCGACAAATCCACGATTTTGTCTTCAAACAATTTTTTATACGAACCCGAGAAATTAGACCCCCTCAGTATAAAGTCCGTTTTTTTGTCTGTCATATTAAAGATACAGACCACTTTATCGCCATTTTTTTCTCTAGTAAAAGCATAAATATTGTCATCTGCGTCGGTCGAAATTTTTTGGATAAAACCACCCGCTTCGCCGTTCCACAGGGCTTGATTTTTGTGTTTCAGATAAATCAATGCTTTGAAAAACGCTGCTCGAGATGGCCCCGACCAATCAATTGCGTCTTTGTTGAAAAACCACAAACGTTTGTCCAAACTCGCTTCCTGTCCGTTATAAATCATGCCCATGCCTTCCATCATAAAACACAAAGACGTGTAACAGTCTGCACCCGCGCCAAAAAGCTCTTTTTCCGTACCATTCCACGTGTTTTCATCGTGATTTTGCGTAAAATTCAACTGCCAACCGCGTGTCCCAAAACGCTCTTTAATGCTTTCTGTCCATTCGTACATCGCCGCCGCCGTCTTTTCACCCTTGATAATTTGCTTCATAACGTGGTGATTGCCCCAACCATAATTGGCGTTGAAACAGACATTAAAATGGTCTTTTCCTTGTGCTTCGTCCTCAGAAAGCATAAAAATAGGGCGAATTTTCTCCAAACGTGGGCGCAATTCATGCCACAAAACCGTCGGCACTTCACCCGCCACATCTTCGCGGAAGCCATCAATGTCAAAATTATTCAACCAAAACTCATGGGCTTGAATCAAATTTTCGCGCAAACGCTTGTTTGAATGGTCCAATTGCGCCACATCGTCCCAACCCCAAGATTCACCATTTTCCAATTTAACGGGCGAAATAATCTTACCCGTCGCATCTTTTTTGAACCATTCGGGATGCCGCAACATCCAACGTGAGTCCCAACCCGTGTGATTTGGTACAAAATCAAGGATAACTTTCATGCCCAATTCATGAATTTTGGCGACCAAACTTCTAAAATCTTCGGGCGTTCCGTAGCGAGGATTGATGGAAAAGAAGTCATAAACGGCATAATGTGAGCCTAAACACTCTGTTTTCGCGTCTTCGTGGCATTTTTTATTTGTATCACAAAGTGGATAAATCGGCATCAACCAAATCACATCAACGCCCATATCGGCGATGCGCGGCAAAGCGGCTTCGACGGCTGTAAAGGTGCCTTCTTCCGAAAACTGACGTGTATTGACTTGATAAATGACCGCTTTTTTGGCCCAATCGGGTGTGTTTAACGGGCGAGAAGGGAATTTTACTGAGGGGTCAGCCAAAGCAATTTGCTGTTCGCGTTTTGTCAAATAAATGTTTCGATAAACAAAAAACAGCAGTAAAACGGTAATCAGAATCACCGTTATAATTAAAGTAGAAGTCATAAAATTGTTGATAATTGTGGTTGTTGATAAGTAATTTCGCCGCAAAGGTGGTTTTTAAGGGCCGCTTATCAAAATTTTGACCCTAAGAATCACGTTTTTGCAAAAAGATAGACGTTTTTGTGGGAAGATGTTTAACGTTCGGGGAACTTTTAAAGTTCCCCGAACGTGTGCCGTACCCCTTGGATAGTTGCGACTGTAAAGACATTTTGTTATAATTCCACTAAAAATTGCAGCGTATCCACGCCGTCTGCGTAGTCCGCGAGGCTTGGTTTTTGGGCTTCGCCAAAATTAAACGTTTTGACATTATCCAACGGCAATGAAGACACAACTAATTGAATTTCATCGCTTTTCGCTTGCACAATTTTGGTCAAATCTTCCACGTTGTCATAAAATTCGTAATAGACAACTGAAATCGGCGAAGCAATTTCTTCGGCTTCGCGCATCAATAAACAGCCGTTCGATTCGTATTTTATCTTGTTCAGAATGAGCAAAGTAAAATTATAATCGAAATTATTTTTGTATTTGTCATGCAAAACAATGTCGTTACGCTCGTGCAAAGTCTCCAAAAGCAGCGTGAAGTTATAGCCTCGCGGCACATATAATTTTGATACGTTGCGACAGCCTAAACCGAAATATTGAAAAATATCATTACCCAAAAAGCGCAATTCTTCCGCCGTTTCAGCCCCCCTCAGTATTGCCACCGCATTTCGGTTTTTACGAATAATATTGGGATATTTACCGAAATACGCTTCAAAATACCGTGCAGAATTGTTGCTTCCTGTTGCAATAACGGCATCAAAACCACTCAATCGAGCGGTCGTTGTGCTGAAATAAGCGGCAGTTCGGTCGTCAATTTCTGCTAGAAAATCTAGCAACATCGGCAACAAAAACGGGTCTTTGTCCGACAGTTTTATCCCCGCTTTATGACCCGCCACGAAAACGCAAAGGATGTCGTGAAAACCCACCAACGGAATATTTCCCGCTAAAACAAGGCCGACAGTTTGATGTTTGACGTTTGACATTTGAAGAGAACCTACCGTATTCAATGTACCGTCCGATGCTTCATTTCCTGTGTTCAATTCAAAAACTACCCCCTCAGTATTTTGAGCATTTTCACCAATCTTGTAGGCTAAAATCCACTTTTCTAAGGCATTTTTCTTCAAAAAATGGTCTCTAATTTCCGCTAACGCCAAGCGTTGATTGTCGGCGGTAAGCCATGAATTGTTGTGCGTTGTGCGGCGAATTGCGGTGGCAATGCGGTCGTCATCCAAGTCATTTAAGCGATTGCCGAGGGCAACGAGGGCGTTAATTCTCTCTTGTAAGTGCATCAAACATTTTTTTTACGTGAAGAAAACCCAAATTATTCATCGTTTCGATATTTTTAGCGGGAATATCGCCTACTTCGGGAAACGCTTCAATCGCACGGTCAATCGAGTCTTCGCGGAGTAAATGCAGAATCGGAAAAGGCGAACGATTGGTGAAATTTTCAGCATCCATCGGTGCTGTACCGTCGAATTGATAATCGGGATGAAACGACGCAACTTGCACCGACTCTTCCAAATCCAACTCCGTCAAAACGAACGCCGACACCTCCAAATAATCGAGATATTCGTCAAAATCGGCCAACATATTGGGCAAAATGATTAAAGTTGTCTCCAATACTGAGGGGGATGTTTCAAGCAGTCGGTTGATTTCCATGACCAATTGTTCAGTCAATTTTTCAGCATTGCCGCCGTCAAAAACGATGTAACGAATTTTATTTGTTCGGAACGGATGCCGCGCAAACGGGCAAAGGTTCAGCCCGATAACAAATTTTTCGACCCACTCTTGCGTGGTGTCTATAATATATTGATGTGATTTTTTCATGCCGCAAAAGTAGCCATTTGGGGTTAATTATTCATAAATTGCCCGACGAAGGAAAGCGTTTAGTGGTTGTGCAGCTTCAAAGTACCCCCTCAGTAGGTTGACGAAATTGGGCTTCATCGCTAGTTTAGCGTCAATATTTGCTGCCCAATAAAATTGCGTATTGGCGATAAGTGGTTGATAGCCAAGGGCTTCCTTAAATTCTTCGGGCATCCGTTTGTTTTTTTCGCCTTTCATCTCGCCCCATTTTTCTTTGAAATCAGGCGCATTAATTAAGCCCATAAATTCTTCCGCATTGTCGGCAATAAAGCGGCGAACACGTAACAATGTTTCTTTTTCCTCAAAAAAATACGCACCACCCGCCATGAACGATTCGTGGGCCGACAACTGCAAATAATGCCCTGGGTAGAGCTTGTCCTTCGTCCCAAAACGACCGATTGAAGCCGACAAATGCTCTTTGTAAAGCCGTTTATCCTTTGAAAAACGGACATCGCGGTTGATGCGAAACAGCATCTGTTTGGCAGGAATCAACGACAAATCGGGTTCGGAATCGGCCAAAGCCGCAACGATTTTATCCACTAATTGCAAAAAAGGTTCTTTGGCCACTGATTCATAGCGTTTTTTTTGCGCTAAAAACCAATTACGTTCGTTGTTTTGCGCGAGTTCTGCGAAAAAGTCGAAATAGGATTGTTGAAGCATAATTAAAAATTAAAAATTAAAAATTAAAAATTAAAAATTAAGAATTGACGATGATGTTCATATAAACGTGTCGTCAAACTCTAATTGGCTGCTATATTAGGAACGTTAAGTAAATAAAAGCGTATTTTACTGGCTCTTTCTCGCTGCGCTCGAAAATCGCCATCTGAAGGATTTTTTAGGAGGCAGCTTGTTT
>JAYSRS010000361.1:0-1557 GCA_043720935.1 Saprospiraceae bacterium | reverse complement strand
ATCTATCAAAAAAAGGATATAAATCATTTAGAAATGTATTCAAAAAAAAGGGGGAACATTCAAAAAGGCGGCTTAACAAGCCAGTTTGAAACCCGCGTTAGGTTGGAATACCCAAAAATACTGTTTTTTACACCAAATACTGAGGGGGTCTAAAAAATAAGTTCCCACCACTTTATTTTTTAATCTTAAAGTCAAGCCATTTAATCTAAAAAAAAAGGCCGTTCGGGGGTTAAGCGCGTTTATTTGCTGTAGCAATGACAAAAATGCTTGAAAATATCAACCGTCTTTTGACCCGCCGACTTGTGTATCACGCGGCGTTTTGGTTCGTCCTGCTTGGCATTCTCACGATTTCGGAGATGCGTAGCAGCGATGAGGCTTTTGGGCGTCTGTTTGTGAACGAGTTGATAAATGTGTTTTTTTATGCCTTGATTTATTACATCAACAGCGATTACTTAATCCCTAAATATTTGATTCCCAACAAATTAGGGCAATATTTAGGCTTTTTGGTTGCCGTGGCCGTTGTTCTGACACCCATCAAGATTTTTATTTTGTTCCAACGTTTTAAAGGCTCGGCAAGCGCGCAAGATTTTTTGATTGACCACCAAGCCTATTATTACTTGATTTCGATGATGACGGCAGGCGTTTCGACAATCGTTAAAATTACCTCCGATTGGGTCAAACAAAGTCAGATGAACCGCGAATTGGAAACACGGACGATGCAAACGGAGTTGAATTTCTTAAAATCGCAAATCAATCCGCACTTTTTGTTCAATACCTTGAACAGTTTGTACGCCTTGACCCTCCGCAAATCGGATGATGCACCCGATGTCGTCATAAAATTGTCCGAAATGATGCGGTATATGCTCTACGAATGCAACGAACAGCAGGTTTTTTTAGAAAAAGAAGTCAGTTATATCTCCAATTACTTGGATTTGGAACGCTTACGGCATAAGAAAACGGACATTCGTTTTGAGGTTGTCGGCGAGCCGCGCAATTTAAAAGTTGCCCCACTGATTTTCATTGCGTTTATTGAAAACGCGTTTAAACACGGAGCCAGCAATCATTTATCGGGCGGCTTTGTGCATATTCACATGCACATTGAGCAAAATGAAATAAATTTGTACGTCGAAAACGCCAAACCCGAAAAGCAACCTGCACTCAATCACAAGCGAAGCGGCGGCATCGGTTTGGTGAATGTCAAGAGGCGACTCGATATTATGTACGTCGAAAAATACCATCTCGACATTTACGATAAACCAAATACGTATGGCGTGAATTTATGGATGCAACTCGCTGAAAAAGTTGTTTTGCAAAATGCTATCGTTTGAAAATCTTATTAAATCCTAATAAAATCCCATTAATCCTAATTCTAAAAATAATTAAAACATAAATAAAATGAATGTAATCATAGTTGACGACGAGCCTTTGGCACTTGATGTTTTGGAAACATATATCGAACGAATGCCCGATTTACACCTCATTGCAAGGTGTAACAATGCTTTTGAGGCCAATGAAGCCTTAAAAAACCACGAAATAGACTTGATGTTTTTGGATATT
>JAYSRS010000360.1:0-12845 GCA_043720935.1 Saprospiraceae bacterium | reverse complement strand
AAAGAGAAATCTTCGATTTCTCTTTCAAAAAACACGCTCGACCTGATAGATTTCCCTCTGCACGCCTTTTGAGCGTAGCTAAAAACAGTGCGTACTTTGAATTTGTAGAGTAATATTTCAGAGGGAACAAAAAACTCAAAATACTGAGGGGCCTCTTTTTTGAAAAATTATTTTCATGCTTGCTTTTTGGCGGTGTAATCTTTTAAAAATCAATGACTTATGGAAAGAGATATGTTGTTTAGGGAACTAGATGCTTACAATTTGATAAACACAGGGCGGAAATACGCTTTGGAATTTGAGAACTTCGCACCCGAAGCTGACCCCGTTTTGTTTTACGAAGATGTAAAAATCAAAACGGGTGAAACCTTAATCGGTTTGGCCGCCGAATACGGTTTTGACCCAAACGATTGGCGTGACATCTGGAACGATGCTAAAAATGCGGCTTTGCGCGGTAAGCGTAGCCTCTCAACGGATGTGCAATCGGGTGACGTTGTTTATATCCCCATAAAATGGCGGATTTTGAGGAAAACGTTGACGGCATCGGCGTCAACGTTCCGAATGGTTGGCAGAAGAAATGGTAAAGAAGGCGGTAGAATTGATTGGGTACAAACTATTTATGGCCACAATCAGCCAAAATTCGGTTCAGAAAAACTGTTCCCCGCCTTTTCTGTTGACTTGCCGACGGATGACAATACGCCTTTTTATTGGACGCAAAAAGAATATGATGCGGGTCAAAAAAGGAACATCATGTCGGACGCCCCGTTTAGGAATCCACCTACCGCCGCGCAAGGTACAACGACTTGGCGGGCCGTGACTTCGCTCTGCTTGACGACAAACAAACGGGTAAGTATTTGGGATACCTTTGTATGGGGCATTAATTTTCAGCCCGATGGCATCAATAAACCTTATTCAATCAGACGGGCCACGCAGGATGAAATCAACGGGCATCTGAATTTATTGAGGAAAAAAACGGGCAAATCGAACAAATCATTCACAAATATGGGGTGGACTTTCGTTAACCGAAATCCTGCGTTTGTTTAGTAGAATGTGTTACAGGCTTCAAAAAACGGCAGTCGTGCAGGAGCGCGATTGCCGTTTTTTGAATGGCCATTAGAAAAACGGTGGTTGTCAAGGCGTTTTACTGAGGGGGGCTTTTTAGCAGCGTACTTTAAAATGTGGTCGCGTAAATCGGAGACTTGCACCGTAAGACATGACAGATTTAAAGACCCCGACGAGCAACATGGCTAATATAGTCTTTGCTGTCAATAAAACGATAATTATTGGTATCTAAATATAAGTTTTTCAGACTTATGTTTTGTCGGCGGCTACCAAATTTCTTTTCTTCTTCCTTAATCATTATACTATATTTTGATTTTACAATCTGACATTACGCAGTTGAGAAATTTGACAATTTCACTTTAATAACAGTTGACTAAAGCATGCATAAAAATCTAACGAATCCGTAGGATTCGCACATTTATTACAGGACATTTAATGTGCGAATCCTACGGATTCGGAAACAAGGGACGTTTGAGCATATCTAAAAACGTGTGAATCCTACGGATTCATTAGATTTTTGTAAATTCTAAGTAAATTCTAAGTAAATTCTAGGTAAATTCTAGGTAAATTCTAGGTAAATTCTAGGTAAATTCTAGGTAAATTCTAATCAACTGTTTGTTAAATCTAATTTTAAAATTTTTAGACTGGGTAATGGCAGTTACAATGATTAATTTGTCAAAAAGATAGGGGTTCTAAACTATTTCCAAGATGCTCAACTTAAGAAAGTGTTTCTAAATACAAAAACGTTTTTGACTTTATTTTTAGGCAAAAATGACCTTTAAAGATGGAGGCAATCGAAATAAGATAAAAAATCCAAAAACCGCTTTCACTTCAGTATAAACCCTACCCAATTGTCGTTTTTCTACAAAATACTGAGGGGTCTATCACTTGGCTTGAACAACTCTTTTTGCCTATTTTCACTTATTTTGCGAAGCAAACCACATTTTTCTTCATTAATCTTAAAGTAGCGTGTATTTTGCCCCCGAATTCGAGGAACGATTTTTAAAAAAGAACAAAACCCGTCGCTAACATGATTCCTTCATTGCGAGAAGCCTACAATGCTCAATTTTCGGCAACGAAATATGCTGCTTTCTTAAACGATTTGCATAGCCTCTACAACCACACGCCTGGATTTCGCATCGGTGAAACCCCCGTTTTTATTCCAAACGACTTTCGTGACAAACTCATAAAAGCCTGTGACGACATCTCTGACGCCATCACACGACCCGATTTTAAGGACATTACTGAGGGGGCTATGACGGACGCGAATCGAGTGCCAAATGAGGATGTGCATCCCAATTTTTTGGTCGTTGACTTTGGCGTTTGCGAAGATAAAGACGGCAATTTGACGCCAAAAATGATTGAGTTACAAGGCTTTCCGTCGTTGTATTATTTTCAATATGACTTGGCAGAACTTTATAAAAAGCATTTTGATATTCCCGAAAACATGACGCCGTTTTTTAATGGCTTAGATACTGAGGGGTACTTAAAAGTGTTGAAAGATATGATTGTCGGCAATGCAAAACCCGAGAGTGTTGTGTTGTTGGAGGTTGAACCCGAGAAACAAAATACGCAAATTGATTTTTACGGAACGGCTAAACAATTGGGTATCAAGATTTTATGCTTGACAAACGTGTTGAAAAGCGGACGTAAATTGTTTTATAAAAACGAAAAAGGCAAGTTGATTAAAATCCAAAAGATTTACAACCGCGTCATTTTTGATGAACTCGACCGCCGTCCCGATTTGAATTTTGGCTTCAATTTTACTGACGATTTAGACGTGGAATGGGTGGGGCATCCGAATTGGTTTTTCCGCATCTCGAAATATACAATGCCGTTTTTGAAAAGCGATTTTGTACCAAAAACGTACTTTTTGGAAGACTTAACCACCTACCCCGAGGATTTGGAAAATTATGTTCTCAAACCCTTGTTTTCGTTCAGTGGCCAAGGCGTCAAAATTGATGTGACGCTCGAAGACATCGAGGCTATCGAAAACAAATCCAATTTTATCCTTCAAGAAAAAGTTGTATATGTTCCTGCGCTTGAAACGCCGTCCGAACCCGCTAAAATTGAGATTCGGATGCTCATGGTGTGGCCAAAAGGACACGATAAGCCGTTGTTAGTCAATAACTTAATTCGTTTGAGCAAAGGTATTATGATTGGCGTTCGGTACAACAAAGATAAAGATTGGGTCGGCGCAAGCGTTGGTTTTTTTAATCCTGTACAGGCGACTGAAGTCGCCTGAAAAATAGGCGACTGAAGTCGCCTGTACTTGGCTATGGCATTTTTTAAATTCGGCAAAACGAATCCAGAAAAACAATTAACCGACGAAGAAATCGTCGCGTTAATTCTGAGCGGCGAACAGCAACACCTCGATGTGCTGTACGACCGCTATTCTGCCAAAATTTTTCATAAATGCCTTTCTATCATTAAAGACCGCGAAGCTTCAAAAGACTGTACACACGACATTATGGTCAAAATTTTCATGAATTTGGCCAAATTTCAAGGTCGGTCGGCCTTTTCTCTGTGGGTGCATTCGATTACCTACAATTTTTGCATGGATTATTTGTCTAAACAAAAACGACGCGGAATTTCGGACTTTTCGGATGTCGAATTTGAGCAAGTGTCCGACGACGACGACGCCCTTGAAAGTAAATTGTTACAAGATTTGAAATTGACGCAACTTGAAGTTGTTTTTGAAAAACTCAACGCCGATGATAAATTGCTTCTTTTGATGCGTTACCAAGACGGCATGAGCGTGCGCGACATTTCCGAATCTTTGGGTGTCGGTGAGTCGGCCATAAAAATGCGCCTCAAACGCAGCCGTGATAGATTAGGCGATTTGATTCAAGATTTGCAGAAAAAACAAGGATAATTATGGAAAATCAAGAAAAAACATTAGCGTCCCTTTTTCAACAATTAGGGAAACAAACGGCGAAGGTGGATACACCTGATTTCAAGCTGAGAGACGCCGTTTTTAGTACGATTGACGCGACGAGCGTCATTGCTGACATCGTTGATTTGTTTACGCTTCAGTTTGTCAAAGCACAAGCCGAAGTCGTTGATGCTTTGCCCGGGAATGATTATGGTATCAATCAAAAAGATAAATTGTTGAAATATTTTGAGCAAAAATACCGTCAAAAGGGGCTAGATACTGAGGGGTCTAATTTTTAATTAAAAATTAAGAATTCAGGGGAGCGACAATAGGAAGCGACTTTAAGTTTTTGATTTTTAATTCCCGACGTTACCCGATTTAATTTTTAATTTTCATCGTTACCTAATTTAGTTTTTAATTTTCAACGTTACCCAATTTAATTTTTAATTTTTAATTTTTAATTCATTGACAATGAATAGCTTATACAACTTATGGGACTTGCTCGTGGATGCGCTCCGCGTATTTGCCGAAAAATTCATGGGAACGATTCCAAGCATTCTTGGGGCCATCATCGTTTTGCTTATTGCTTGGCTTTTGGCGCGGCTTGTGTCGGGTGGTTTCGAGCGATTGCTCCGAACAGTCAAATTTGACAGCCTCGCGGAACGGCTACAACTGACGCTTTTTTTGCAACAAATGGGCATTCAAATGTCGCCGAGTGCGCTCATTGGTCGTTTTATATATTGGATTTTTGTATTATTAATCATTGCTTCTGCCGCCGAAACCTTGAATTGGGTCGTCGTTTCGGAGCTGATTCAACGCGTTTTTGGCTATTTGCCCAAACTCGCAACGGGTATCGGCATTTTTATTGTCGGCTCATATTTGGCCTCCTTGGCCCGTGATTTTATTCGTTCAGCCACGGGGTCGCTCGGTATTTCGACGGGTCGAATTTTGAGTTCGGTTCTGTATTATTTGCTGTTTATAATGGTCGTTTTGACGGCAATGGAGCAAGCGAGTATTGACACGCGGATTCTCTCGACTAATTTATTGATGATTATCGGCGCGATTATGCTTGCCGCCGCAATTTCCTACGGTTTTGCGTCGCGGGATGTCTTGTCGAATATATTAGCAGGATTTTTCAATCGTCGAACGTTTCAGAAAGGCATGGTGATAGAAATTGACGGCATTCAAGGCATGATTGTCGAAATGTCAAACGTTGCCGTAACGATACAAGTGTCTGAAAATGAACGCGTTGTGATTCCTTCACATCAGTTATTGACGACAAAAGTGAAGATAATTAAGCAATCGTAAGTTTTAAGTTTAAATTGTGTTGAAAACTCTAGGAGGATTTAAAACCCTTCAAGAATTACAGAATGCTAGTAAAAGAAAACATGAATCAGCCCGAATTTTCTAACAACGAAAATTCGGGCTTTTTTATGCCGAAAAGACGGTTTACTGGCTCTTTTTCGCTACGCTCAAAAATCGCCCTTGAAAGGAATCTATTGGGGCGATGCTGTTTTTTGTTTAAAAATCGAAGATTTTTAAACAAAAAACAGCGTCGCCCCTAAAAATTTCTTCCCGCACGCCTTTCGAGCGCAGCGAGAAACAGTGCGTAAACTATCATAAAAGCTATTTCAGCGCATAAAAAAGCCCGAATTTTCGTTGTTAGAAAATTCGGGATGATTCATGTTTTTTTTAAGCCATATTCAAAACAAATGACTGATAAAGTTGATGGCAAATAGTTGAATATCAATACATTAACCATTAACCATTAACCATTCGTTTATCAGTTTTTAGCAAACCGTGTTTGGCTCATCACCGCACCCGTTTTGTCCAAAAGACGCAATTGATACAAACCCGCGTTCAAGCGGCTGATGTCCAATTGAGTGGCTGTATTTTTAACCGATTGAACCAAGCGACCCGACAAATCGTAAATCTCAACGACCCCCTCAGTATCAAAACGGTCTGACACTACATTCAAGCGGTCGTTTGCAGGATTAGGGAAAACCGACAATTGCTTACCATTTCCCTTGAAATTGACCGAAACTGTTGGCGAATAACTTGATTTTTCGTCCATATCCACTTGTTTCAAGCGGTAGTAATTGACGGTTGCCAAAGGTGCTTCATCTGCAAAAGCGTAGTTTGTAGCCTTGCTCGTTGTGCCATTGCCTTTCACTTGACCAATTGTTGACCACTCTTGACCGTTCGCGCTGCGCTCAATGTTGAAATAGCCATTGTTGCGTTCAGAAGCCGTCAACCAGTTGAGTTTTACGGTGTTATTGATGGGTTTTGCGTCAAAATTTGACAATTCTACGGGAATAACGAATGCAGGAGAGGTGAAATAAGGGCCACCTGCAAGCGTACCAAAATTGATAGTTGGCGACAAAGCAGGGTCGCCACTAACGAAATTACCCGCGCCATCTTGTCCTAGTTGCCCCGTTGTCGGTGTTCCTGGAACTGTGATGTTGGAGAAATAAGCCGTTTCACTAGCAACAAAGGCAAACGCTTGAACCGAAAGCTGTGCATTGTTAGGCAAACCCAAAGCTGCGAATGGAATAGCCAACTCAAAACCTGCATTAGCATTTGCCAAATCGCGTTTGAAAGCCATGCCAACACCTGGAGCCGCGAACATAGCAGGAATAACTGGAGGCCCTGCACTTCCTTGGCCTTGATTAGCGGCTTCAAAACCCGTTTGCTCAATATTACCCGTGTAGGCTTGTGTTGCCCCGCCGATGTATTTAGCCATATTTACATAGCAGTTCGTTGCTGAAGTGCCAGGATTAAGATTGAACGCATAATCAACTTCAAAACCCGTTTTGACGTGATAATTGATAAAACCACCGCCGTCCGCAACGCGAAGGTCAGTACCTGCTGCAGCACCTGTTACGATTGCAGGGTGCGATGTACTAGAAAAATTTAATATAAGACCAATGGCATTGGAATTAGTTGCGTCCAAAAAGCCCGTGACGCCGATGTAAACAATGCCTGCTGCTTGGCTAATTTTGATGGAAGTGGCGTCAATACCTGAGCCAAAACTAGGCATTGTCGTACCACGCGTTGCAATTGTCGTGTAAGACGCCTCATTGAGAAGCCCATCCATAGTAATTTGCCCGAAGGTCGTGCTTATTGTGCAAGCGATGAACGAAAGAAGTGTAATAATTTTTTTCATAATTAATTATACAATGTTTAAAAATACGTGAGTAGAAAATTGTTATTTTATTTTCAAGTTTCAAAAGTAGGCGTTCTATTTGGAAAGTGTCGCAAAGACAATAATAAAAATTTTATGAATGTTATTTGGCCGTGTAAAATTTTGGCTACACAGTGCCAAACCTTTTGTTACATAAAGTTCAACGCTTTGACTTACTTTGCGTTTTTTCATCAAAATAGTTAACAAATAAAAATAATGGAAGCGTGGATTAATCTGGATTTAGCGCGACAAGTTGTCGAGATTGCGCGGTTAGCGAGTGTTGAAATAATGAAAATTTATAAGACACAAGTGCTTGATATTAAAATAAAAAGCGACGATTCGCCCGTGACGGCGGCTGATTTAGCCGCAAATGCGGTTATCAATGAAGGGTTGAATAATTTGGCGATACAACTGCCGATTGTTTCCGAAGAAAACGCGGAAATCACTTATGCCGAACGCAGTCAGTTTACGCATTATTGGCTCGTTGACCCACTCGACGGGACGAAAGAATTTATCAAAGGCAATGGCGAATTTACGATAAATATTGCTTTGATTCATCAAACAAAACCCGTTTTAGGCGTTGTTTTTGTGCCAAATACTGAGGGGGTCTATTTTGCGGTGCAAGGCTTGGGCAGTTTTAAAATCAGCAATAATGTCGAGACGAAAATCAAGTGCAGTAGCTTCACATTAAAAGATAAAAATCTCCGTATTCCCATTTCTCGCTCGCATCTCAATCAAGAAACGCAAGACCTTTTGGCCGAACTCGACGCACCTATTTTAGTGCCAAAGGGCAGCGCATTGAAACTCGTGATGCTCGCCGAGGGTTTGTTCGATTACTATCCCAGAATTGGCCTCACGAGCGAGTGGGACACCGCCGCACCGCACATTATTCTCGAAGAAGCGGGTGGGAAAATGTTGCAATTTGACAGCCGCGAGCCGTTAGTTTATAATAAAATGAATTTGCTGAATCCAAATTTTGTTGCGGAAGGATATTGTGAATAAAGGTCGTCGGGGTTAAATAAGGTCGTCGAGGTTGCAACCTCGACGACCTTGATACAAATGACATTAAATTTACCCTATTTTAGTATCAATTTACCTAACTTTGCGTCTTAAAATTGGCTCAATAAAAATGAAAAATATTGTCAAAAATAGCATTGTCGCCTTGTGGCTTGTCGGTGTTCTCGTCTCCTCGACGGGTTTCAGCCTCCACACGACGTACTGTTTTTGCATGAATCAATACGAAACGTCGCTTTTCACAACTGAACACGCGTGTAAAAAATCGCACGACAATGATGCCGACATGGCCAATTTGCACCCTTGTTGCAAAAAAGCATTGGCTCTCAAAAAAGCCAAAGAATGCGGTGAAAAACAAGGTGGTTGCACCCAAAAAACGACAAAATTTGTCAAAGCTGACCTCAAATTCCTAGAATTTAAAACGACAGAATTGCCCAACATCGCTTTTGAAGCGGTCTTGAAATCGCCTTTCTATGCTGTTTTTTCTCCGAAAATAGTAGCAAATTATGCTGCCCTTCCTATCATTGCCGACCGCGCACCCCCTCAGTATTTCGGGCGTAGGTTGCTCAATTTCATCCAAGTTTACCGTTTGTAGTTGCAAATTTATTTGCAACCGACCTAAGTGTGCTATGTGCAAATTTATTTGCAACACGTCTTGCGAATAAATTCGCGGTGACGGGTGCAAATAAATTTGCAAATACAGTTGTGGCCTTACGATAGTAATCAATAATTTAAAATTCATAAAATAATGAAAATCAAGATATTAATCGCAGTTATCTGCCTCTTTTCGGCTTCGATGAAGGCCCAAGTTATTACACAAATTTTGAAAGTCAACGGTGAATGTTCGATGTGCAAAAAGACCATTGAAACAGCTTGTTACGGCGTTAAAGGCTTGAAAACGGCTGAATTTAACGTGGACAGTTTGACTTTGGCGGTCAGTTTTGACTCTACAAAAACGGATGCGGCTAAGATTTTGAAGCGTGTTGCCTTAGTCGGATACGACAGTGAACAGTTTAAAGCACCCGACAAAGCGTATTTAAAATTGCACGGTTGCTGCCAATATGACCGCAGCAAAGTGACGGTTGTGGCGGCTAAGAAGGAATAGCACCCCTCGGTATTTTTCAAGTTTTGAGTTTTGGGTTTTGGGTTTTGAATCACGCGTACACAATCAGACGCTCAAACCTTGAGCACTTGCTCAATATTTAATTATTTCTCAATCATTTAATCATTTAATCATTTCTCAATCATTTATTTTATGAAAAAAGGACTCTTAATGGCAGTCTTGTGCTTCATGGCAAGCGGTGTATTCGCTCAAAACGCGCCTGTAGCGGCAGAAAAAACGGTAAAAACGACTAAAACCATGAAAGGTAAAAAGTCGAAAAAAGCCGTAACAGAAACCGCTAAAGTGCTGTACGAATGCCCGATGAAATGCGAGCCTGCTCGTGCAACAGCAGGTAAGTGTGGCAAATGCGGCATGGATTTGAAAGTGAAAAAAGTGTAGTAAAGTAGCGCGACATTCATGTCGCGCCGTTCACTGAATCGCAAAAAAAAGCCCCTCAGTAATCGCCTAAAATGGTCGAAATACTGAGGGGGTCTTTTCTGATAGTCTGAATATTTTTTTATAAAATATTGATAATCAATTTTTTGTGTAGCGTTGTAGAATCTGATGCCATGCGCCGATGACTTGTGGAAGGTCAGTAAAAATATTGCGGTCAACGATAAACGTATCGTTCTCGAGTTTTAGAAATTGCCATTCGACGCCCGTTGTGGCGCAGCCGTAAATCGTTGGTAGTGATTTTTTATGTAATTCGTTGTACAGTCGTGCGCCATACATTTGCGAAGCGCATTGCCCAATTCCCCAATCCATATCTTCATCTTTTGCTTCGGTAATGCTGATAATAGGGGCTTCCATTTCGATTTTTGGTGGATGCAGAGCAAAGAAAAAATCACACGCCCCCGCGAGGTCGTCTTCCGATTTGACGGTCAAGTCTTCGCCCGAAAAAAGCGTGATTTGCGTTTTATACGACCGAACGATTTCACTTAAAATAGGAGAAACCAATTTCTCACTTTTTACTTTTTCATTTCTAAGCGGCATTTCTCGCGCCATAACGAGGGCTTCTTTCAACCAAGCACTTGGTTTGACGGGTTTGATTTTTTGAAAAATATCGCCTAATTGGTGATTCAAACCAAAGCGATTTGTCACTTGACTGATTTTTTTATAATTACTGTAGCCCACTTTAAATAGATTTTAGGGCAAATTTAAGGAAAAAAAATGAAAAAATACCTTTTATACTGAGGGGTGTCTTTTTTCAATTAAAAAATATAAAGCAATGAAAATCAAAATATTAGCACTGTTTTTAGTTATTTCAACTGCCCTCAATGCTCAAATACTGAGGGGGGCTATCCGCGACGAAAAAGGGCAACCTATCGTCGGCGCGCACGTTTTTTGGATGGATAAATCGGCGGAAGTTGTAACCGATGAAAACGGCGTTTTTAAGTTGCCGCGCCGTTCAAAAGAACGCATGATTCACGTAGAATCTATTGGTTATCAATTGTTTATGCAAACATTGAAGGCCGATGAAAATGATGTAAACATCGTTTTGAAAGACATGATAAAGGAAATCGGCCCCGTTCTAGTCATTGGCAAAAAACGCGATAATGCGGTGTCGTCGCTCAACGCTCGCAATGTGGAAACAATCAATTCGATGGAATTGCGAAAAGCCCCGTGCTGCAATTTGTCCGAAAGTTTTGAGACAAACGGCACGGTTGATGTGGCCTACGCGGATGCAATAACGGGCGCAAAGGAGATACAAATGTTGGGTTTGCGCGGCATTTATACGCAAATGATGGTCGAAAATCGGCCCGATTTTTATGGCCTTGCTGCACCTTATGCCCTTGAAATGTTGCCGGGAACGTGGTTGAAAAGTATTCAAATTTCAAAAGGCGTTGGTTCGGTTATCAACGGGATGCAAGCGATTGCGGGGCAAATCAATACCGAATTGCAACAGCCTGGGGAGGACAAGCCCGTTTTTATCAATATTTATGGCGAAAACAATGGACGCATGGAAGCAAACGTACATTTGAATAAAGTTTTTTCCGACAAATACGCCTCAACAATTCTCTTGCACGGTTCGACTTTTCAGAATAAAATTGACCGACACAACCCCGACGGCTTCGTGGATATGCCTTTGAAAAAGCAACTCAACGCGATGTGGCGCAATTTTTATAGAGATACAAAATGGGAAAGTCAGTTGTCGTTTCATGGTTTGATTGACGAGCGACAAAGCGGACAATTAATTGAAAATAAAGCGATTACGAATCCATTTTTGATTGATGTGAAAAACCAACGGGCGCAAACGGTTTTGAAAGTCGGTTATTTAGGCTTTAAAAAACCGTACAATTCGTTGGGTTCGCAATGGTCGGGAACGTATCACAAGGTCAACGCGCTTTACGGCAAAAATCGGTACAACGGCGAACAAAGGAGTTTTTATAGCAACGTGATTTTGGCCACAATTGCGGGAACAACCGACCATAAATTCAGCTTCGGCGGCTCGTTTCAATACGATGATTTTAAGGAGATTTTGAACGATAAAAACCTTTCACGCACGGACGCCCTCACGGGTGCGTTTGGCGAATACACGTTCAACCGCCCGACGCTTGAAGGTTATAATGATTGGACGGTGATTGCAAGTTTGCGGACGGATTATCACAACCGATTTGGTGCATTTGTTACGCCTCGCTTCAACATAAAATATAATTTCAATGAAGGCGATGTCATTCGTTTTGTGGCAGGCCGTGGCGTTCGCGTGGCGAATCCGATTGCTGAAAATGTGGCGTTTTTGGCCACTAATCGGAGCATTGATGTGGCCTCAGATTTGAGACCCGAAGATGCGTGGAATATGGGCTTAAACTTTGTTAAAACGTTGAAAATCAATGGTGAACGTGAATTGCGTTTGAATTTAGACGCTTACAGAACCCAATTTACCAACCAAATTGTCACCGATTTGGAGAGTGATTATCAGAAAGCACAATTTTATAATTTGTCGGGAAAATCATATTCTAACGTCTTCTTGGCGATGCTGAACGCTGAAATACTGAGGGGCCTTAACCTAAAATTGGCGTATAAAATAAATGATGTAAAAACGACCTATAATGGTCAGTTAGAAGCTGTACCTTTGGTCGCGAAACATCGAGGTTTGGCGAGCATGGACTACAAAACGGGCGATAAAAAATGGCTTTTCAATTGGACAACACAGTTTGTAGGGCAGCAAAGATTGGCTGACCGCAGTGCAACACCCCCTCAGTATTTGCATCATTTTGTGCCTTATTCGCCGACTTACACGGTGTCAAATGCGTCAATTAATCGCTTTTTTAAGACATTTGAACTCTATGGTGGCGTCGAAAATATGTTCAATTTCACGCAGCATAACCCGATTATTGCCGCAAACGACCCGACAAGCATTTATTTTGATGCGACTCAAATTTACGCGCCGATGATGGGCAGAAGGATTTATGCGGGTGTGCGTTGGTGGCTTGATAAAAAATAATGATTTGACTTTGCTTAACGTCGTCGAGGTTTTAAACTCTGTCCATTACCCACATCTTTTTTTAATGCCCGAATCCGTTAGGATTCGCACATTTATAGATAAAACAACCGTGAAAATTCCCCGAATCCGTTAGGATTCGCACATTGAAAGTTTGACGCATTTTGAA
>JAYSRS010000359.1:0-4384 GCA_043720935.1 Saprospiraceae bacterium | reverse complement strand
ATCTTTTGCTTGAAAACACCGCTTTTTTACAACAAAAAGCCATTTGCGACATAAAACCGATAATTCCGTTTAGTAATGCCTACTACACACAGAATATTTCTAATGCCTTAAACTCTAATGAACCTCTATTATTTGTAGAACATGGAGGCAATGATTTTTTTATTGATCCTATTGAATATTTAAAGTGTTTTCGCCCTCGTCCGAACTCAACCTATAAAGTTAGTGTATGCGTTTCTCAACCCACAGAAAATAGCAGAAAAGTTAATGTGGGAGACGATGCCGGACATACTTTTTTGATGCTAGAACAGACTTTCGATGGCCAAACAATAAGACGAAATATAGGATTTTATCCAACAGAGGCTTGGCGAACAGTTGTAAATCAACCTGAACAAGATGGCAAATATGCAAATAATCAGTTAAAGCAATATAATGTTAGCATTTCCAATAATCCAACTGAAAGCCAATTTGAAGGTATCATAAATAATATCCGCTCACACACCATAATTATAAGGCATTGCATCTATTTGATTATTGGCCAACAATGTATTAAACGAATAGAAAATTTTGTGCATTTAATGATTTTAAAACGGACTATTCTTACTGATTGGAACGCTTGCTATATTAACTGACAGGGCGGCTTTTTGTAAATTTTACAACAAGAAAATTTAGGAAAATTAGTTGTCCGTAAACTCTTTTATAACCTATTTTGGGTACGAAAACTCGCCAAAAGTGTAGAAAAAGGGCTAATTCGTTGAGAAAAGGGTAAAAATGCCGAAAGCGGAAAGGACGGAATATAAGTTTCAGAAAAGGGTGAGGAACAAAATTTTTTTTAGATGTTAGTTGGTGAATCAGTTTTAAATTGTATAATTGCGCCACTTATTGAATTAAACATCATTTAATAAGGTGCTAGCGAGAAACACAATTTTAAGTATTATATAATTCATAACAAGCTCTTTTAAATTTTTTTTTATTAATTCAAAACTCAAACTTTCTGGATTATGAGTAAGCCAAACGTAGCTGCTGCGGCAAAGCAACAAAACACAGGTGCATCGGAGAACAATGCATGGTTCGCACCTGCAGTCATCGTGATTGCGTTTATCGTATCACAACTTGTCTTCAAGTATGTCATGGGCGCAGCGGGCAACTTCGAAGGCGGTGACAACGTGAAAGGTCACCCTATCAACGCCAACATCTTGGGCGTCATCTACAAAGGAGGATTTATCGTTCCTATCTTGATGACTTTGTTCATTTGTGTGGTTGTTTTCTCAATCGAACGCTACTTGACTATTAGAGCAGCGGAAGGTAATGGTTCGTTACCTGCGTTTTTGAAGCGCATCAAGGCAGCACTTGAAACTAATAATGTTGATTCGGCAATCGCTGAATGCGACAAACAAAAGGGTTCAGTAGCGAACATCGTTCGTAGCGGCTTGATGAAGTACAAAGAAATGTCGGGTACGGCAGACATGGATCGCGACCAAAAAGTGGCCTCTATCCAACAAGACATCGAAGAAGCAACGGCTTTGGAAATTCCGATGTTGGAGCAGAATATGCCCGTTTTGGCCACAATCGGTTCAATCGGAACGCTTATCGCCCTTTTGGGAACGGTAATCGGTATGATTAAAGCCTTCTCGGCACTCGCAAACTCAGGTGCGCCTGATGCAGTTGCCCTCTCGACAGGTATCTCGGAAGCCTTGATTAACACGGCTTTGGGTATCGGTACTTCGGCTTTCGCGATTATCGTGTACAACTACTTTACGGCGAAAATCGACGGTTTGAACTACCGCATTGACGAGGCTTCTTTCTCGATTGGTCAGTCTTTCGTTGCTCACAACAAGTAATTAATTGATTATTGGAGATTGATATTTATTATTGACAAAGCAATAATATTCAAAGCAAATCGCGGCGAATCTGTTACGTCAATGAAAACTAAGCAATAAAAAATAACAATTAAGAAAGATTTTTTCACAATCAAAAAGGAACATCACAATGCCAAAAATTAAACTGAAAAGGCAGAATATCCGCATGGACATGACCGCAATGTGCGACGTTGCGTTTTTGCTTCTGACCTTCTTCATCTTGACGACGAAGTTCCGCCCGAATGAACCTGTACAAGTGGATATTCCTGCGTCAACGGCTCAAATTCCGTTGCCAGAAAAAGACATCTTGATGATTTCAGTCGGCAATGACGGTCGGATTTTCTTCGGCGTAGATGACCAAAACACACGCGCTGCAATTCTTGATGCTATCAGTCAGAATTACGGTTTTGCGGGGCAAATTACGGCGGATATGCAAAAACGCTTTATGCTGCTTGACCAATTCGGCGTGCCACTCGAAAAACTCCCAGAGTTATTGAGAATGGATGCAACGGCTATGGCAAGTTTCAAGCAAGAAGGAATCCTTTGCGACCCCGAGGCCAAAATCAAATTGATGGGCGGCTCGACGGGCAAAGAAGGTGTGAAAAACGAACTTGGCGAGTTAATCGTCATGGCACGGACGGCAAATACCAATTTGCGTATCGCATTGAAAGCCGATAAAATCGCGGATTATGGCAAGGTAGATGATGTTATCGAAACGTTGCGGAAAACAAATTCCAATCGTTTCAACCTCATCACTTCTGCAAAAGGCGGGCCAGCTCCTGAGTGATTTTTTGAATTAAAAATTAAAAATTAAAAATTAAGGATTAAGGGCAGCATGAACACAAGCAAATTAATTAATTAAATACTCTATTTTTTATTGCTTCGTTCACGTTTAGGCTTAATTTTTAATTGATAATTTTTAATTAAAATTATTAAGGGGGTCTCTAATTTTTTTTTTTAACGAATCAAATTCATTCACAATGGCAGAAATAGCTACGGGGAAAAAAGGTGCCCCGCACATTGACATGACGCCGATGGTAGATTTGGGTTTCTTATTGATTACTTTCTTTATGTTGGCGACAACATTTAGCAAGCCTAAAACAATGGAAATCATCAAACCTGCTAAGAACATTGATTTGGTTGACCCGCCGAAAGTAAACGTGAAGCGTGTTCTGAGTATTTTGCTCGGAGAAAACGACAAAGTTTACTTTTACCAAGCACCCGAAGGTGCAGGGGCTGAACTCAAAGTGGATTCAGCCGACTTCGGTGCTGCCGGTATTCGGTCAACGATTGTTCAGCGTCAAAAAGATGTCGAGGCAGCTTTTGGAAGCAAGGATACACTCGTCGTATTAATCAAGGGAATGCCCAAAGCCAAGTATAAAAACATGGTGGACATCCTTGATGAAATGCGTATTACAGGTGTTAAATCCTACGCTTTGATTGACCGCGATAAGATTGACACAACTATTATGGAGTTAATAGGCGTCATTAAGCGGTAATCTTCAAATTTTAAAATTTTAAAAACGACGTACATGGATACGAAAGACATCCTCAAAATGTCGCTCGATGAAATTGTTTTCATGGGGCGAAATAAGCAATACGGCGGTTTTCTTTTGCGGCAACTTTACGGTCAGCATATTAAAAAAGGACTTGTTGGTGGCGTTCTCGTCTTCGGTCTGATGGTAGCATACCCTGCTATCTCCTCTTATATCGCCAAATTGGCGGAAAAAGAGGAAGTTTTGGACATGAAGGAAGTGGTTTTAGCTGAACCACCACCGCTCGACAAGACCAAGCCGCCGCCGCCGCCGCCACCGCCACCGCCACCACCACCACCAGTAAAGCCACAAATTAAGTTTGTGCCGCCCGTGGTAACGGAAAAAGAAGAACCTAAGAACCAAGAAGTGATTCCACCAGAAATTCCGAAAAACGTGGAGATTGCGACGCAAACTAGGCAAGGTGACACGGCTGCTAAATATGTAGCAGTTGCACCGCCGCCGCCGCCGCCACCACCTGTTGAAAAGGAAGTGGAAAAGCCTGTTGTAGAACAGATTTTTACCATCGTTGAGCAAAATCCCGAGTTTCCTGATGGTCAAAAAGCCATGTTCAAGTGGTTAGGTGACAACATCAAGTACCCACCGATTGCGCGTGAAAACGGTATCGAAGGCACTGTTTACGTAGGTTTCGTTGTCAATACTGACGGTTCTATCGTTGACGTTAACGTCAAACGTGGTATCGGAGGTGGTTGCAACGAAGAAGCGGTGCGCGTTGTGCAAGCAATGCCGAGATGGAAAGCAGGTCGTCAACAAGGTCGCGCCGTTCGCGTAGCGTTTACCTTGCCGATTAAGTTTAAACTTGAGTAATTCTAGGATTATTCCTCCAATAAAAAAAGTCCTGTACCAAGCAATTGGTACGGGACTTTTTAGTTTTCAGAAGCTGTTTTAAAACTTTACGCACTGTTTCTCGCTACGCTCTAAAGGCGTGCGAAGAAGATTTTTTTCGGGGTGACGTTATTTTTTTGTTGAAAAATC
>JAYSRS010000358.1:0-12971 GCA_043720935.1 Saprospiraceae bacterium | reverse complement strand
TTCAAAAAAAAGGGGGAACATTCAAAAAGGCGGCTTAACAAGCCAGTTTGAAACCCGCGTCAAGTTTACGTTGCGATAAATAACCGATGATTCCGTTTTTAATTAAAAAAATAGGGTATTAAATTTAGCTTTTTTAAAAATAACTAAATTTAACACCCCTCAGTATTTTTATGTTTCGAGTTTTGAGTTTAGCGCAACTCAAAACCCGAAACTCAAAACGCCTCTTCATTTCCACCTTCAATAATGGCTGATAAACCTCTATCACAAAGGGCGTCTTTCTTCGGTTTTAAGACCGAATAAGCGGCAGTTTTGACCGTCGCTTTGCCTTTTGAATCAATAATAATCGCCAATTGTTCCGCTTGGTCGGGTGGGTGATTGAGGATGTCTATGAAACATTCAATGACCCAATCGAACGAGTTAACGTCGTCATTATGCACAATCAAGTAAGCCACATTGCCGATACCAATGTCACTCTGTTCGATTTCAATCTCAATGTCTTCTAAAACTTCTACTTCTTCAATGTCAGCGTAATAGCTCATGACTTAAATTTATGATTTTTATAATTTGAAACGTACAATTTATAATTGAACTGCAAAATTAAGCAAAAAAGCGAACACGTTTGACACATTTTGAGTTATTTTTTGTTTTTTTCAAGAATTTACGGCCTCAAAACGCCCATTTATAGGCAAGAATTGGAATCAAAGGGGCTCGAAAATTGTATTTTATTGCGTATGAGCAGCCGTGTTGTCAACGACGGGTCTGTCAATGCTTTGGTCGGTTATTCAAGGAGTAATAGCGGCGTTGAAGTGAGTGGCGTGGGCCGTTTTATGGGAAAGAACAGCATCGGTTTGCAAATCGGCGGCGTTTTCAATAGCGTCCGACAAAATTGTGATGCCAAACTCCTTGACTTGTTTTACCTTTGGGGTTTGATTCGGAATCATCGGTTGATTAAAAAAAATATCAAATGCACTTATTGTCTAAAATCGCTTGTCTTGTCTGCCTGTTAGCCTATCAAAATGCGACAGCGCAACCCTTGAAACGCCCCGCAAAACCTGTAAAAAACGGTGTTTTTGCATCGAAATTCCTTACGCACACCACTATTTTTAGCAAAAAAATGAAACGCCCACCACCCAAAACAATGGCGGAAGGCGTCTTGATTTTTGGTAAAACTTTTTTGGGCAACACCTATCCAAAAGGAAATGCTGACACGAGCCGTGCAGTTCAAAAAGTGGTGAAATTGCAACCGATTGAAAAGGAAGTTTTGGTGATAAATCTGAAACAATTTGACTGCGTAACGTTCATCGAAAACATGATTGCGCTGACACAAACGCGGCGGTCGGCGGTCGTGCCGACGTATAAAACATATAAAAAAAATATTACCAATATTCGTTATCGAAATGGCATTGTGGGCTACGCCGAGCGGCTGCATTATTTTTCAGATTGGTTGTTTGAAAACGAAAAACGGGGCATTTTGAAGAACATAACAGAAGAATTGGGCGGCGAAGCTTATCCCAAAAGCGTTTTTTACATGAGCCTAAAACGGGATACGTTGTACGGAAATATGGCTGACCCCGAGACATTTGAGGCCGTCAAAACGGTGGAAGAAGCGATTACCAAACGTGAAAAATTTTATATCCCAAAGGAGCGCGTTGCCGATATGGAAAGTAAAATCAAGGACGGTGACATCATCGCCATAACAAACCGTTTGGACGGGATGGACATGGCGCACACGGGCTTAGCGATGCGTAAAAATGGCCGCGTTTATATGCTTCACGCGTCGTCGAAATACAAAAAAGTGGTGCTGACAGAGACGCCGTTAGCCGATTATTTGTTGGGCAACAAAGGGCAAACGGGAATTATGATTGGGCGATTGAATTAGCTTTAGCGGGCCACTGATTTGACTGATTTACACTAATTTTTTGCCTGTAAGCAAGCAAAAATCAGTGTAAATTAGTCAAATCTGTCCAATCAGTGGCCCATTACGTAATTTTATTCTTTAAAACTTTCAATCATCATTTCCAGAATTTGGCTCGCCGCTTTTGGAATCACCGTTCCCGGCCCAAAGACACCCGCGACGCCTTTTTTGTAGAGAAAATCGTAGTCCGCAGGCGGAATCACGCCACCAACGATGACCATAATATCGCCGCGACCAAGTTTTTCCAATTCGGCCATCGTCTCTGGAACGAGGGTTTTATGCCCCGCCGCAAGGCTCGAAATGCCAATAATATGTACATCGTTTTCAGCCGCTTGACGGGCCGCTTCGGCGGGTGTTTGGAACAACGGGCCAATATCGACATCGAAACCCAAGTCGGCAAAACTTGTTGCAATCACTTTCGCGCCTCTATCGTGGCCATCTTGACCGAGCTTCGCAATCATAATCCGAGGCCGCCGACCATCCAATTCGGCAAAAATATCGGCGAGTTTTTGCGCGTTTTTGAACGTCTCATTTTGCGCCGCTTCTTGATTATAAATGCCTGATACTAAACGGGTTGTGGCTTGAAAACGACCAAAAGATTTTTCCATTGCATCCGAAATTTCGCCTAAAGATGCCCGCAATCGCGCGCACTCTACGGCAACTTCTAACAAGTTGCCTTCGCCCGTTTGAGCGACGATTTCGAGGCGTTTTAGCGCGTCAAATACTGAGGGGTCTCTTTCAGCCTTCATTTTTTGCAAACGGGCGATTTGACCATCGCGCACCGTTGCGTTGTCAACTTCGAGCAAATCAATGTTTAACGCATCATTATTTTTAAATACATTTACACCGACGATTAAATCTTTACCGCCGTCAATCCGCGATTGTTTCCGTGCTGCGGCTTCTTCAATCCGTAATTTTGGGACACCTTCTTCAATTGCTTTGGCCATGCCGCCGAGTTCTTCGACTTCTTGAATCAGCGTCCAAGCGCGTTCGGCGAGTTTTTCGGTTAAATATTCAACGTAATAAGACCCGCCCCAAGCATCACAGGCTTTTGTAATATCTGTTTCGCGTTGAATGAAAATTTGCGTATCTCTAGCAATTTTTGCCGAAAAATCGGTTGGCAAAGCAATAGCCTCATCAAGTGCGTTTGTGTGCAAAGATTGCGTCCCACCGAGCGTTGCGGCCATTGCTTCAATGCACGTGCGCGCAATGTTATTGAACGGGTCTTGCTCCGTTAGTGACCAACCCGATGTTTGGCAATGCGTCCGCAAAGCCATTGATTTATCCAACTTGGGATTAAAACTTTTGATAATTTTTGCCCACAACAAGCGACCCGCCCTCATTTTAGCAATTTCCATAAAGTGATTCATGCCAATTCCCCAAAAAAATGACAGTCGCGGCGCAAAATCGTCGATGTTTAGCCCGACCGCAAGACCCGCCCGTATGTAGGCCATGCCGTCCGCAAGCGTGTAGGCGAGTTCGATGTCCGCCGTGCCACCTGCTTCTTGAATGTGATAGCCCGAAATGGAAATGGAATTGAATTTTGGCATCTTCGCCGCCGTGTACGCGAAAATATCGGCAATTATACGCATAGATGGTTCAGGTGGATATATATATGTATTTCTCACCATAAATTCTTTAAGGATGTCATTTTGAATTGTCCCCGTCAGTTTTTCCGCCGCTACGCCTTGCTCTTCGGCAGCAACGATGTAGAACGCCAAAATCGGAATCACAGCCCCGTTCATCGTCATTGACACCGACATTTGGTCGAGCGGAATTTGGTCAAACAAAATTTTCATGTCTTCCACCGAATCAATTGCCACACCCGCTTTGCCAACATCGCCCGTCACGCGCGCGTGGTCAGAATCGTAGCCTCGATGCGTCGCTAAATCGAAGGCAACCGACAAGCCTTTTTGACCCGCCGCGAGGTTGCGCCGATAAAAGGCATTCGAGGCTTCGGCGGTCGAAAAACCTGCATATTGACGAATCGTCCACGGCTGCGTCGCGTACATTGAGCTGTAAGGCCCGCGCAAAAATGGCGGCAATCCTGCGACAAAATCGCGTTTCCCACCCCCCTCAGTATTTTGGTCATTTTTAGACAAATTACTAAGGGAAAACACGTTTTTTACGTCAATTTTCTCAGGCGTTGCCCAAATTTCGGTATCAATGGCATCTGAATCAGCCACATTCGCCTTGAAAATGTGGTGATTCAATGGGCGGTTTTTAAAATCTGGCATTCTAAAATTCGGTTTTATTTTGTTGATAATCTATCCACGGATTACGCGAATTTTCACGAATTATTACACATCGTTAAGAATTTATAATGGATTTAACGTAAAAAACGTTGCAAAATCCGTAGAAATTAGTGAACAATCTAAGCGTTAGCAATTTTGTTTCAAAGGTAATCTGTTTCTGCAATAACACATATAGGTTTCTATATGTTTTTGTTCTAATTCTCCAAGAGGTGCAAACCCTTGGAGAATTTTAATGTATAAAATCAGACCCAAATGTTGTACGATTTTCCGATTCGCAACGATTAAATCACAACTTGGTCAACTTAAATTTTCTCTATTATCTATCTTTGGGCAAATCTTTATGACATAGTATAATATATTCGATGATAAAAATCTGAAACTAAAAAATATAGTCAACTAAAACGTACAGCGATGACCACACTTTATTATCCACGCCGCAACAACCTTTTTTCTTACAAAAGTTGGATGCCACACGCTCTGTTTTGGGTGTTGGTATTTACAGTCTATTTCATTGATTTTCAAGACTCTAGGCATAACGATCTTTTTGCTTTATGCTTGGCTACCTTGAATGTCGGGTTAGCCGTGCTTATTTCTTACGTACATTATGCGTGGGTAGAATTTACATTGGATGAGAAAAAATTGCCCCATTTTAGTTTCCAAAAAGAGAATTTTAAGGCAAAATATGCCGACGGACGAGAAGTCGAAAAAAGTGAATGGCAACTCTGGCGGGCGCATATTCACCCCATGAATATTACTTTTCCTGTTTATTTGTTTGTCGCTTTTCTGCTGATTTTTGCCGATTCTTACTGCTACAAACAGCTTGGCAATATCATCGGTGATTGGGTATCACATTATTATAACTACATAAAACCCGCCAAAACAGCCGATGGACAACAACCCGATTTTTTCAATCTTTTGAGTAATATTCCCGAAGCGACAACCGTCATGTACCTATTTATGGGCATGCGTTATGCCTTGCGACACCACGAATTGTACATTCAAAAAGAGCATGAAAAAAAACAGAAAACATTGGAAATCATCGCTTTACGTTGGCAATTAGAACCACATTTTTTGTTGTCTTCCTTAAAAAACACACAAGAAGCGATTGAAGAAAGCAAGCCCGAGGTGGCGATAAAAATCATCAAAAAAGTAAAAAAAATGGTCAATTATGTCGTCAGAGAATGCAGCTATTATCAACGCGACGAAGAGGGCAACAAAACGGTCAAAGAGGGTGAAGTTAACCTCGTGCCTTTGGCGAGTGAAATTGATTTTATTAAAGATTTTATTGAATTGAAAATCTTAGAAAAAGAGCATAAACCCGAACGGATTAGCGTCAACATGGATAAAAACGTTCAAAATTACCGCATTGTCCCCATGATTTTGATTTGTTTTGTTGAAAATGCCTTCAAACACGGCCTCGATGAAGACCCTAAAAATGGTAAAATTGCGATTGATTTGCACGTCAATCGTCAAGAAGAATTGGTTTTTCAGGTGCATAATACGCGACTTGTGGACAGATTTATTCTGCCCGATAGCCCGACAAAAATGCAGGAAAACCACGTCGGATTGAACGACACCCGCGCCTTGTTAGACGAAGTTTACACGCCAAATGGCTACACATTGACCATAAATGACGGCAATTTGGCCGCTTTTAACGTAGAATTAGTGATTTTAAACTTAAAAAAGCAGAAAAATGAGACCTATCCGTTGCCTCGTTATTGAGGATAATGAGAAAGATTTGGGAAGACTTCAAAATCTTATTCTTGAAAATGAGCAGCCCGAAATGGAAATCGTGGCGATTTGCGACAATATTCGAGACATGAACCAGTATTTACGGCAATTTCAGCCCGATTTGATTTTTTTAGACAATCATCTGCCTGGCGGTATTAGTGGTTTTGAGTATCTCGATAAGTTACGAGAATTTAATATGTCTTTGCCGCCTATCGTCATGGTAACGGTGCATCCGCCGAGTGCGGCCCAAACGCAACGGCTGCAATCGCTCGGGCGCGTGCTAATTTTGCAAAAACCCGTTGACAAAACCGATTTTCAAGAAATTTTCCCCTTGTTGCCCCCCCTCAGTATGGCCGACGTTTTTGTCGAAAAAAACGAATTACAAAAGGAATACATGACGGTTAGTGAGAAAGATGACGATAAAATCCCTTCACATTTGGCGATTAGCTTGAAAAATGACGTGCTTTTTGTCCGTTCCGAAGGTGCTTTGAAGCGGATAAAATTGATAACTGCTAAAAATGAGGTCTATGCGTGGTGCAATTTTACGCCGTTTATCAACTACGGATTCAAGCAAGTCAATCGGGATTGCGTGGTCAATTTTGGGATGAAAGATAAAATCGCTTTCGCCTATCAGCCCGAAGGCCGACAATTGATTATGACCAATTATCAAACGGGAAAAAAAGAAACGCTGACGGTGAGTGAGCAGTTCAATCAGAAAAAATTGTTAGCGTATTTGAACGACTAAATATGATGTAATAGACCACTGATTAGGCTGATGCGACTGATTTTCACTGATTTTTTTCTAGTAATTCATAAGAAAAATCAGTGAAAATCAGTCGCATCAGTCCTATCAGTCCTATCAGTGGCCCATCAAATCTCGACATTTTTTTACGTTTCAAAATCAAGGTCTTTCCCGTAACTCTCTTCAAAATCCGCTTGTTGAAGAACATACATTGTCAAGCCAAATAAAACGATGGATAGTAGAAAAGCCGCATTTGTTTTGGAGAGTAAGCCCGTTTGTGTGGTCAATAAGCCCGTAAAAAAGGCGTAAATCGGCAACAAACCACGGACGGTATTGATGGCGATTGTGGTGGCCGAACAGCGTAAATTAGTGCCAAAATATTCGGGAATAATGGCCACAAACAAGCACCAATAACTCCGACCGAGGCCGAGTAGAAAGCATTTAAGTTCAAAGTACGCACCGCCGTTGAAGGGAATCAAATAGAAAAAAATGGTCAAAATGCTTAAAATATGCACCATTTTCAAGACTTTCAAGTGTGATTTCGTGTAAAAACTCAAAATACCCGCGCCCATACAGCCGACTGATAGTCCAAAATAGCTCCATGCGTAAACGTCTGCTGCGTGGGCATTTGTGTAGCCATAATCGTTCGGATGCTCCAACAAAATACCAAGCGTAAACCACGTCGGCAAAGACAACATACAGCAAATCAATAATTTCTTACCCAGTTCTTTTTCCTTGAAAAAACGTCCCCAATTGCCGCGTTTGACGTTCGATTTTTTAGGTTCATCGTATTTAAGCCTCAAAAAAAGCTCCGAGCCATAAACGCTAATTCTGAAAATTATTAAAGCTAAACCCATTCCTGCGCCCAAATAGTACATATTTTTCCACGCTGTGAAGATGCCAACAGTATTGATAAAACCGCCAAAAACGCCGCCGAGAACGCCAATCGCCGTGACGATTGTGATGCCTAAAATCCGATTGCCGTGCGTTTTGCTGCGGTCGTCCGTATCGGCGTGCATCACCTCTGACACCATCACAACGCCTGCCCCAAGCTCACCCGCAAGGCCAAAACCAACGATAAAACGTAGGCATTGGTAAATAAACAAGACATTATCGGTAAATAACAGTTTAAATTCGGGTAGAAATGCACTCAAAAATAAGCCCACCGTGCAGCACAAAGTCGAAGTAAAAAGGGCCGACATTCGACCGATTTTGTCGCCCATGTAGCCCCATAAAAAACTGCCGATTAAGGCCCCAATCATCTGAATTTGCACCATTTCGCTGTGTAATGCCTTGATAAACGCGTCCTCGGGGACGAATTTATCGGACAATAACAAATCGTAGAGGCTTTCTTTTCCGACAATCGAGAAGGTGATGACGTGGAAAATATTGACAAAATAACCCATTGACATCAGGGCAATCGTAACGATAATGTAAGATTTTGGATGCTTCATTTTCTTGAAAACGTTGATTTTTTATGATTGAGCGTGTTGTTGTTTTTCGTTAAAGATTTTACTGTTTTCATGCGTGATTTAGCAGGGTTCGTTCAAAACCGCCTTTTTGTCCTTTGGGCTGCTGGTAATTTTATGCAAAATTAAATTTTATTCATCATTAAAATCGGTTTTATCCATGCTACTCACCAACACTTTATTTACGACCCATTACACGCGGCTTTTTTGTTTGACCGTTCAAAAACTCAAAAACCGTTTCGGCACTTACGCCAATCTCAATGACTACGAAGAAGCGACCTCACGCGCCTCGCTCGATGTTCTCGAAAGCCTCACGCGTCGCCCTTCAATCGATGTGAGTTCGATGGAAAGCTACTTGTACATGATTGCTTTGCGGCGGCTGATTGACTTCAAAAGAGGCAGCAAACGCTTGGTTTTCCCCGAAAAACTGCCCGTTATCGCAGTTGAAAAATCCAAAAGTACCCCCCTCAGTATTGACGCCCTTTCACGCGTTTTGAACGACGTTCCCGACGATATGCTGTATTTGATTGACTTAAAATACCGTGTTTTGCCGTCAAAAACCTTGAAAACGATGTCGCTATCGGCCATCAATCAGCACCAAAATCAGCCGTGTCTGAATTACAAAGCCATTGCTCAACAACTCGGTGTTGAAAAAGAAGGCGCGTTGCGGCAACGGTTTAGCCGACTGAAACCTTTGCTTAAAGCACGGTTAAGTTGATTTCAGATTTTTTGGGGCATTAAAACATTGACAATCAATTAATTAACTTTCTCGCGCGCTCATTGCGACAGATTGGCACGTGCCAAACGACCGTTTGTCAACGAAGGCAGCAATAGTTTTGGTTGCGGCGGGGCAAGTTGCGGGGGCGATAGTGGTAGTGGCGGTTGTAGCGGCGGCGGTGGTTGTGGGGGTGGTGGCGGCGGCGGTGGCGGTAGTTGATGTAAAAAATAGACCCCTCAGTATAATCGGTCAACTTAACTCTTGGAGGGTTGGAAACCCTCCAAGAGTTATTGCATAGATGTACAAATAAACCAATAAGTTTATAATTTCACAAACTGCTGACTCCATTTTCCACCCGCTTTGTCGGTCAACGTCAATACATAAAAACCTGATTGCCAAGCACTTATGTCAATTTTTAAATTATCACCCACGATTTTATGTGGGCTTCGCCAAACGATTTGACCCAAGACATGGGTAATTTCTGCCGAAAAACCACCTTCTACGGGTGCATCAAGGGTCAAAAACAGGTCAGATACTGAGGGGGTCGGCGAGAGCGTGATGTGGTGATTTTTGAAAACATCACGCGTCCGAACGCGGATAATGATGGTGTCGCAGGTGTAAGGGACGAATTTTATAGTCGATTGGCTTGGTTCTTCAAAACACCGCATTGAGCCAAATTGAAGCGGCGAACAACTCGATGCTTGAGGAAAGAAAAAAGCATTTGCGCCTAACTTTTCAATAATCTGTTGACTCGCAAACAACCAACGGCTTGTGCCAATCGGCGTAATTTTTTGAACGCGCAGGGCTTCTCCGTTTGGCGTCCAAGAAGTTGTCGAATCAATCTGAATTTTGAAGGAATCAATCGTTTGCGGCGTTGGGACATAGACCGTTACAATGTCTCCCGCATTAGCCGACCAATCATAAAGCAACCAAAAACGTTGGGTTCGGGCGTCGTAGCGATAGACTTTTTTACCGTCGAAATGGACGTATTCGCCCGCATTTTGAAGCGCAGCACAGCCAAAACCGCCGACCATTTTTTTACACAATTTGCCGCCAACCATCGTGTCTGCGGCCACTTGAAGGCGGTAAAAATTGCCATTTTCACCAAAACCCGAACTTTGGATGTATGTCCATTTTGCACCAACTCTAGGCGCGTTTTGGGCGAGAATATTCTGCGCAATTGAGCAAAAAACAAAGAAAAACACTAGCTTTCTCATATTAGGGGGATTGAGATGAATTAAAAAATCTTAAATTTTGGCCAAAAATAGAGCTTTTTATTAAACAAAACTAAAAATACGGAGTAGTGTGTTTTATATATTTTCAGAATTAAATTTTAGCCGCAACTAATTGGTTATCAACCTAACGCCAGTTTGAAACCCGCGTTAGGTTTTTCTGAAACCCTCGTTAGGTTTTTCTGAAAATATATAAAACGTACTACTGAGGGGGTAAAAAGTTTGTTCCTCCTGAATGACGAGAGCTTTGGTTTTGATTTTTAAGCTATTTTAAGACTTTAAAGGCCATTATGCCGCTTGAATTGTTAAGAAAGTAGAATTTTATCCCTTGTTGCATCTTAAAACTCAACAAAACGCTGCACCTTCGCCGCGTGTCGTTCACCACTAAAAAATAGACAAACCAACGACCGAAGCAGCGTATGATTTTTACAGATAAGAAAATTTTAGAAGCCATTGAGACGCGTCAAATCGTCATTGAACCTTTCCGCCCCGAATGTTTGGGGACAAACTCCTACGACGTTCATTTGGGCAAATATTTGGCAACCTACACGGCGGCTGTCCTCGACGCCCGTCAACACAATACCATCGAACATTTTGAGATTCCTACTGAGGGGATAGTCCTGCAACCAGGTCGGTTGTACCTCGGCGTGACCGAAGAATATACAGAAACACACAATTCTGTACCATTTTTGGAAGGAAAAAGCAGTACAGGTCGTCTTGGCATTGACATTCACGCAACGGCGGGTAAGGGTGATGTCGGTTTTTGTAACCATTGGACGCTTGAAATTTCAGTCGCTATGCCCGTGCGTGTTTATGCAGGAATGCCGATTGGCCAACTGATTTACTTCAAAGTTGACGGTGATATTGACAATTTTTACAATAAAAAATTGTCTGCCAAATACAACAATCGCTCGGAAAGGCCCGTGGAAAGCATGATGTGGAAAAATACTTTTTAAGCAATGAACAACGGATAATATAAAAATATGCTCAACTCGAAGGATATTTTAAGAAAAACCAAATAGAAAATCTTAAAAAACTATCTTTGACCGTAGTTTTCTTAATTTTTTAAAAACGCTTTACCAATAATATGACAATCAGAAGCCAACTTATTGATTTACACCTCGCCGAACATTACCCCGTCGAATTGACCATTGAAAACGGAATTATTCAAAAAATTGAACGGTTTAAAAAGCCGTGGCCCAACACAACGCACATCCTGCCTGGGTTTGTGGATGCCCACGTGCATATCGAAAGTTCGATGTTGACGCCTACGGAATTTGCGAAACAAGCCGTCATTCACGGGACGGTTGCGACCGTAAGCGACCCGCACGAGATTGCCAATGTGTTGGGCAAAGCGGGTGTTTGGTACATGGTCGAAAGTGGCAAACGGTCGCCGTTGAAATTCAATTTTGGCGCACCATCTTGCGTTCCTGCAACTGATTTCGAGACATCGGGAGCCGTGATTTCCCCCGAAGATGTGGCCGAATTGCTGGCTTCTGAGGATATTGGCTACCTCGCCGAAGTGATGAATTACCCCGGGGTTTTGGCTGATGACCCCTCAGTAATTGCGAAATTGAACGCCGCAAAAGCCGCTGGCAAACCGATTGACGGCCACGCCCCTGGCCTCATGGGGCAAGCCGCGATTGACTACATTGAGCATGGCATCACGACCGACCACGAATGCTACACACGGGCGGAAGCATGGCACAAACTCCGCAACAATATGCGCGTTTTGGTGCGTGAAGGCTCGGCGGCGAAGAATTTTGACGCCCTCGAACCCTTGATTCCTAAATGGTTTTCGCAAATGATGTTTTGTTCCGACGACAAACATCCCGACGATTTAATGGTCGGACACATCAATTTATTAGTAAAAAGAGCCATGCGTAATTATGGAAAAAGTAATTATAAAGGTCGCTTATTCAGAATTTTACGCATGGCTTGCGTCAATCCTGTTTTTCATTACAACCTCCCCGTTGGCTTACTCCGCGAGGGCGACCCTGCCGATTTTATAGAGATAGACAACCCGCACGATTTCAATATTTTACGCACATTTATTGACGGAAAAGTCGTTGCAGAAAACGGCAAAAGCCTTATCAAAACCAAGCCCGAGGCCATCGTCAACAACTTCAATTGCAGCCATAAGATGCCGTCCGATTTTGAATTGGCCTTGACAACCAATGAGATAAATGTGATAGAAGTTTTAGATGGGCAATTGATTACCAATAAAATAACAGCGCGTATCGAAATTATCAACGGCAAAGCAACCCCCTCAGTATCAGACGATATTTTAAAGATTGTGGTCGTCAATCGCTACGCCGACACGCCGCCTGCGGTCGCTTTTATCAAAAATTTTGGCCTTCAAAAAGGGGCTTTAGCCTCGTCCGTTGCCCACGATTCGCACAATATTATCGCCGTCGGCGTTGACGATAAATCAATATGCTACGCCGTCAATACGATTATAGACCACAAAGGCGGACTCGTTGCTTTCGATGGCACGGAAATGAGGGTTTTACCTCTGCCAATTGCAGGTTTGATGTCGCCTGACAGTTGCAAAAAAGTGGCTAAAAACTATGAAAAACTTGTGGAAATGGCTAAAAATATGGGTTCTACCTTGAATTCCCCTTTCATGTCGCTGTCTTTTATGGCCTTATTAGTGATTCCAAGTTTGAAATTGAGCGATAAAGGTTTGTTCGACGGCAGCACGTTTCAGTTTTGTTCGGTTGAGAGTGAAAAGTGAAAAACGAAAAACGAAAAGTGAAAAGTGAAAAGTGAAAAACGAGCCTTCAAATGTTATTTTCGTCAAAAATACTGAGGGGTGCTTTTTTCACTTTTCACTTTTCACTTTTCACTTTTCACTTTTCACTTTTCACTTTTCACTTTTCACTTTTCACTTTTCACTTTTCACTTTT
>JAYSRS010000357.1:0-4401 GCA_043720935.1 Saprospiraceae bacterium | reverse complement strand
GATTTTCTTTCAAAAAACAAGCTGCCTCCGATAGATTTTCTCCACGCACGCCTTTTTCGCTGCGCTAAAAAGGCGCGCGCTCCTTAAAAATCTCTCCAAAGGGCGTCTTTCGAGCGTAGCGAGAAACAGCCCGTAAAATGTGGTTTTATTTATTTCACGTTCCTAAGTTTTACAATCTTTATCAAATTCAATATTTTGAACACAATAAAGCAATTAATGAGGAATGGTTTATTGCAGATAGCATGAAAAATGCGTGTAGTGATTTAATTCAATTATTTTTTGAACTAAGTTTTATTGGCCTTAGTTTAATTTTAGCGATTTTGTACATTTTCATAAAAAAGAATAACCAAAGTACGAATATAAATAGTCCTAATTATGGTATTTATGTTTCTTTTTTAGGTATTATTGTCTGTGCTTGTTTTTCTTAGGAACGCGAAATAAATAAAAGCGTATTTTCATACACACTGTTTTTCGCTGCGCGAAAAAGGCGTGCGTGGAGAAAATCTATGATTTTCTTTCAAAAAACAAGCTGCCTCCTTAAAAAATCTTTTAAAGGGCGTCTTTTTCGCGCAGCGAAAAATAGCCCGTAAAATACGCTTTTATTTATTTCACATTCCTAACAGATGATTCCGAAAAATAAATTTAGACCCCTCAGTAATTTTAAGTTTTATTTTTCGGAATTATCGGCTTTATGGTACAAAACCCTTTTTGACTAATTAATAATTTGTAAATCATTGATTATCACCCTCGTTTAACGTTCGGGGAACTTTTAACGTTCCCCGAACGTGCGCCGTGCCATAAAGCCGATAATTCCGTTATTTTTTACGCTCCGTTACAAACATCACTAATTGTTCCAACGATTGCCGAATCTCTGAATCGGGAAACCCCCTCAGTATTGTGAGGGCTTCGGCGATATAATCGCGCATTATGCCTTCGGAATAGGCCAAACCACCGCTTTTTCTAACAAAATCAATCACTTCGGCAACGCGTTCGGGTTTTTCGCTGTCGCGTTTGATGCTGTTGATAATGCGGCTACGTTCCGATTTTGGGGATTGATTGAGGGCATAAATCAAGGGCAACGTCATCTTTTTTTCTTTAATATCAATGCCCAAAGGTTTGCCGACGTCGTCCGTTCCGAAGTCAAAAAGGTCGTCTTTTATCTGAAAAGCAATGCCCGTTTTTTCGCCAAAAAGACGGACTTTCTCAATCATTTCTTCGTCTTGTGTCGTCGAAGCCGCGCCTACTGCACAAGCTGCCGCAATGAGTGAAGCGGTTTTTTGACGAATAATATCGAAATAAACGGCTTCCGTAATGTCGAGTCGGCGCGCTTTTTCGATTTGTAACAATTCTCCTTCTGCCATCACGCGAATTGCATCCGACATAATTGTGAGCAATTTCACTTGGTTATTTTTCAAAGCCACTAATAAGCCTTGCGAGAGCAAATAGTCACCGACCAAAACTGCAATTTTGTTTTTCCACAAGGCATTGATGCTAAAAAAACCACGTCTTTCGTAGCTATCATCCACCACGTCGTCGTGTACGAGGGAGGCCGTGTGCAACAATTCGACCAAAGAAGCGGCCACAAAACTCGCAGGATTGACCGTTCCACAGAGCTTCGCGGCGAAAAAAACGAACATCGGGCGCACTTGTTTGCCCTTGCTTTTGGCAATGTAAAAGGTGATTTTATCGAGCAAAGGCACCGAACTTTTCATCGAATCCCGAAAATGTTGTTCAAATTCAATGAGTTCAGCGTCAATAGGCTTTTTTATATCGTCAAGTTTCATAATTGAGCGTGGTTGCGTTCGACGTGTTTTCCAAAAACGAAAAACATCTTTCACAATTAAACAGCCAAAGGTAGAACGGGTTTTCAAAAATTATTGAAAATTGCAAATTTTACTGAGGGGGTGTTTGTTTTATTTCAAAACAGCTGCTTCAAACTTATGTTCCGTCGCCCCAAAACGGTCTAATTGTTTACGAATGCGGGCGGCAAAAGCGGTCATTTTAGCGCGTTCATCACTAGGCATTTTCAACGATTCGGGGTTGTTTTCAAACGGACTGACGGGCAAAGCGTAATATTTCAGCCGCCCTTGTTCAAACGGTGTATAACGTAAAACAGGAATATAATGATAATCGTCGAGCGTCACGCGCCCGTTTTCTTTTCTCAAATTGACTTCAAAAATTATTCCCCCCTCAGTATTTGGAAAAGGCTGCGACGAAATAAAATTGCCCAATGAATAAGCTGTCAGGAAATCATACGTTTTTCCACCTAGCGTAATGTGTTCATTTTTAATGGGTTGCACAACGTGCGGATGCGCGCCAATGACCAAATGACTGCCTGCGATGTGGAGTTGTTTGGCCACATCACGCTGATTGCCATCTTCGTCAACGTGGTATTCTTCGCCCCAATGCAAAAACGTGATGATTAAATCGGGCTTCATACGCCGTGCCTCTGCGATGTCGGCCTTGATTTGTTGCACGTCAAGCCGATTGACAATGCTCGGTGCGGGAAGCGGAATGCTGTTCGTGTGGTGCGTATAATTAAGGAGTGCGATTTTGAACCCCTTTTTATAAAAAATCATGGGGTACAAAAGGCGTTTTTTATTTATATCAGAAAACGTTCCCGTGTGCATAAAACCTGCGTCGCGCACCGTTTTGAGCGTACTATTTAAGCCGCTCAAACCAGCATCCAAAGAATGGTTATTAGCTGTTACTAATATATCAAAACCATTGATTTTCAACGCTTTGGCTAAATTGTCAGGGCTTTTAAAGCAAGGATAACCTGTGTAAGGCGGATGTCCAGGAAGCGTACATTCGAGGTTGCCGATGGCCACATCAGCCGTCTCCAAAATCGGTTTGACGTACTGAAAGCAGGGCGTGTAATCGTACTGGCCGCCGCCAATTTCTGCCGATTCAATTTGCGATAATTGCGACATAATGTCTCCTGCAAACATTAGTCGAAGGGTCTGAGGCTCGTCAGAGAGTTTTGAGTTTTGTTCCTTCTGAATGACAAAGGGTTTTGAGTCGGTTGCAGTGAGTTGCTCCTTGTTATTGACTGCGTTTTCCTTAGAAAATACGCCGTCTGACCAAAACAAAAGCGGTGCAAAAAGTAAAATTAGCAAGCGTGTGAGCATTGTTTCCTCGTTTTTTATTGTAAAAGTTGGTTGAAACGGTATCAATTACGTAGTGTGACCTTAAGGTCGCGCTACAATCGGAGGACATAGATACACCCTTTGTTAATGATTTGCAATTAAAATGGAATTTTCATTGCTAAAACACTTTATTTCCCTTTAAAAAAGCGTCCTTTGCACGCTTTTTAGAAAAACGAATCAGAAATAAAAACGAATTTATACAATTTTGGCGGGTCTTTACATCCATATTCCTTTTTGCAGAAAGGCATGTCACTACTGCAACTTCCATTTTTCGACGTCCATGAAGTCGAAGTCTGACCTCGTTGTGGCGCTCGCTAGTGAACTCGAATTGCAAAAAAACTACCTGCAAGGCGCGCCTTTGGAGACTATTTATTTTGGCGGCGGCACCCCCTCAGTATTGACGGCTTCGGAGCTTAATTTTTTGTTCGATAAAATAAAATCACTTCATGAAATTGTGCCAAATGCCGAAATTACGTTGGAAGCTAATCCTGACGATTTGAGTTTGGATTACCTTAAAAGTCTGCGCCAAGACACGCCGATTAATCGCTTATCCATTGGTATTCAATCATTTGCGGAAGAAGACTTGCGTTGGATGAACCGCGCTCACAATGCGATTGAGGCGCGTATGTGCATCGAGTACGCACAAGATGCAGGGTTCGATAATTTAACGATTGATTTAATATATGGCTCGCCTACTTTGAGCGACGAACAGTGGTTGCAGAACCTTCAAATCGCCTTTGATTACGATATTCCGCACATCAGCTGCTATGCACTAACGGTTGAAGAAGGGACGGCTTTGGACAGTTTTGTCAAAAAAGGAAAACGTCCAAACGTCGATGAAGAGCGCGCCGCCCGACATTTTGAAATGTTGATGGAAGAGATGCGCCGCAACGGTTTTTTGCACTACGAAATCTCAAATTTTGCTTTGCCTGACCGCTTTGCGCGCCACAATTCCAATTATTGGCTTGGTGCAACCTACCTCGGCATTGGCCCATCGGCTCATTCTTTCGACGGCCTAAGTCGGCAATGGAATGTTGCCCACAATCCGCAATATATCAAGGCTTTGAAAGAGGGAACTGTGCCGTTTACGAAGGAAGATTTGACGCCGTCGCAACGTTATAATGAATATGTAATGACGTCGCTACGGACGATTTGGGGCTGCGACCCGCTTGAAATCAGTCATCGTTTTGGTAAAGATTATTTGAAACATTTTAATCAAAAAATCTTACAACCTATTCAAAATCAAATGGTT
>JAYSRS010000356.1:0-4402 GCA_043720935.1 Saprospiraceae bacterium | reverse complement strand
TTTGTAGCTGCATATTGTTGGAACTTTTACAACTATAAGACTTTTCGCGCTATTGGAGTTCCCGTTTGTTAAATGGAAAATGAAACTTCCCAAAATTTCCTAAATCTGATACCCCCTCAGTATTTTGCGACATAAAGCCGATAATTCCGAAACAATTTAAAGGCTGTAAATATTTCGTAACAGAATTAATCAAATAGTTGGTTAAATCTACATACTACTATACATGGCCCACTGATTAAACAGATTGGAGTGATTTATACTGATTTTTCTTATAATTTCCTAGAAAAAATCAGTGTAAATCAGTCGTATCAGCCCAATCAGTGGGCCATATATAAGTAGTATGCCCTCCAAGCGTTGCCCTTACTAACTATTCTACAACCCCATTTTGTAAAAGAGGCCCCTCAGTATTTTGGCTAATTTTGCCTTAATTCCGCGTAACATAATAGCCTCTTCCTGACGAATATGCCAATTTTGACCGCTGAATTTTGTCCACAAGCCCTGCACGACCTGCCGCAATTTTACCATTTATATATTGTTCAATCATCAAGCTCGTTATCGGTGCGGCGATGTCGTTACCCCATTTTCCATTCTCGATATAAACCGCTATCGCAATTTTAGGATTGTCGGCGGGCGCGAAACCGATAAAAACGGACGAGTCGTCGCCGTGGTGATTTTGCACCGTCCCCGTTTTTCCGCAGACATCAACGCCGTCAACTTGTGCGTGATTGCCCGTACCACTCAAAACCACTTGCCGCATTCCGTTGACAATATAATCAAAATGAACTGCCGAAACGCCCGTGGAATGAACCGTTGTAAAGCGTTTTTCAATCGGTTTTATATTGTGCGGGTCGTTGTCGTTGCGATAACCACGCACCAAATGCGGTGTGATAAACCAACCCCGATTGGCAATAATGGCCGATAAATTGGCCATTTGCATAGTCGTTAGCTGATTTTCACCTTGACCAATACCGTTTGAGGCGATGTAAGCAGAGTACCAAAAACCGTCCCGTTTATTTTTCTTGTTGTACAATTGAGAAGTCGGCACAAGCCCGTCTTTTTCAATTGGAAAATCAATGCCTAACGGTCGCCCCATGCCAAAACGATAGAGGTATTCGTTCAAAGAATCCAAGCCACGTTGCGGCGTTCGATAGCCATATTGGTCAACAATTGTGCGGAAAACGGTACAAAAATAGGCATTGCATGAGTGTTCAATCGCTTCCGACAAATTCCGTGGCGAAGGGCCGTGGCAACCAATCGTGCGATTGCCGATGCGGTAGCCGCCACCGCAATATACATAATTATTTCTATCCCAAACGCCCATTTGTAAGGCAATAGCGGCAATCATCGGCTTGAAAATCGAGCCTGGCGGATATTCAGCACTTACCGAACGGTCGAAAAGGGGTTTGAGCGAGTCGTGACTAAGGGCGGCGATAAACTCACCACGTCTTTTGGAAATCACCATTTGTTCGGGGTCGAAATTCGGCGACGTGACCATCGCCATGATTTCGCCTGTGTTTGGTTCGATAGCGACGACCGAGCCGATTTTTCCTTTCAATAATTTTTCGGCCAAGCCTTGCAAACCCAAATCAATTGTGCTTTGTAGGTCGCTGCCTTGAATCGCAAACGAGTCCAATTTGCCTTCTTTCCACTTTCCGACGCGGCGTCCGAGGTTGTCTTTCAAGATGTATTCGATGCCTTTTTGACCCCTCAGTGTTGTCTCATAGTAGCGCTCCAAACCCGTTTTTCCAACGTAATCACCTGATTCATAAGTATTTACAGAATCACGCAATTGCTTCTCCGACACTTCACTTAAATAGCCTAATACCGAGCCGCCGTTGTGTTGCGGATAGCCACGGACGTTGCGAATCTGCGGTTCAAATCCAGGAAATTCCGTCAATGACTCTTGAATATGCGCGTATTGTTCGGGCGTAATCATCGTCATAAATGGATACGGAACGCTACGGTTGAACTTGCCACTTTTCCAATCTTTGTTCAAATTGGCCATAAAAGTGGCCGTGTCGATGCCCAAAAGGCGGCAAAATTTGGCCGTGTCCATCTTCGGGTCAACTTGTCGGTACGTCACCATCAAGTCGTACATCGGGTTGTTATAGACCATCAACTTGCCGTTGCGGTCGTAAATCACGCCGCGAGATGGATATAATATATTTTTTTCAATTGTAATGGCATCAGCCTTAGCACGATACATCGGTGATAAAAGTTGCAATTGAACAGCGCGGCCCAACAGGACGACTGCTGAAAGCACGAAGACGCCGATGATGATGAATTGTCGTTGCTGATTGCTGTCTTTTATTGACATTTTCTTTAATTAATGATGAATGATAAACGATGAATGATGAATGATGAATTTTTACCAACAATGCGCCAACTGCGCCGTTATTTCGGTAGGTTTTTTCGCTATAATTCATTCTAAAAACCAGTTAAAATTTAAGTTTAAATATCCTAACTTATTGACAATCAATTTTTTATGCTGTAATTTTTTTGTCATTCAGAAGGAATCTCTATTTTGTACGTATAAAATTACACATAAAATAAAGATTCCGTCTGAATGACAAAACACGTTACGACAAAAGCGACCCCCTCAGTATTTAGGTTTAAAACACTTGATTTGACGCCTAATTTTTAATTCTGAATTTTTAATTTTTAATTAAAATCATTCCGTTGGGTCAAACAAAAAGCTATAAATCAAGGCAAAAACCATTGAAATCAGATAGCTTGGAAAAGTATAGAAAATGATTTTTTTCCAATAAAACGGCGTAAATTCCTCGACAGAGAAAAAAACGAAAATGTGGATGAATAAAAACGCCGCCGCATATCTAAAAAACCAAAAAATGCCCATCGAACGCCGCGTCAAACTCGCGCTGTCTTTGTAGCCGCCCTGTGGCTCAAACGAACGAATCAAACCCGACCGAACGAAGGCCGACACAACGCACGTTGCCGTGTGCATACCTATTGTATTCAAAAAAACGTCAATGCAATAACCGTAAGCAAAACCCAATAGTAGCATCACCCAAACGGGCGTCCGTAGGGGTAAAAACATCAGAAAAAGGGGGTAAATAAAAACGGTGATGTAATTGAACGCCTCGCCGCCCAAGTTGATTTGAGCCAGTACCAAGACTTGGAAAGCCATCAAAAAGATGGCGCGAAAGAGGTTGCGAAGAATTAAACTATTACTCATTTATTGGGTGCAGATTACGGCTATTTAAATTTTTTCAACTCTTCAACCATTAGATTGTCAACAATATACACATATCTAACGACCATCATGTCATTCCAGAGTTCGACATCAATGGTGTAAGAATTGTTCCCATTTTCGACTCTGAAATCAACCACCCGACCGATGCGTAATTCGCCTGGAAAGACCTCGCCGAAGCCCGTTGTCATAATCGTATCACCTTTCATCACCTCAGCGTGTTTCGGGATGTCTTCGAGCGTCATAATTCTCGGATTGCCACTGTGCCACATCAACGAGCCAAAATAACGGTTGCGTTTTATCATCGCCGAAATTTTAATACGGCGGTTCAAAATAGACGCCACTTGCGAAAAATGTGGTTCAACATTTTGAACAATCCCGACAATCCCATCGGGTGCGATAACACCCATACCGCGCCGAATGCCGTGGATTGAGCCGCGATTAATGGTCAAATAATTTTCGTTTCTAGCAATCGAATTACTGACAACTTCGGCAGCTTGATAGGTAAATAACTGCTCAACGTCCTTGTTTTGGGATGTATCGGGGCGAATCGTGGACGTATCAAGAGGAAAACGAACCGTTCCACGCAATTCAGAAGTGATGTATTTGGAGGCTTCGAGTTGGGTTTTGAGGTCGGCATTCTCGCGGGCGAGCGAATCGGCCACGCCGCGCATCGAAAAATATTGTCGAACCGTACTGAAATTCTCATACGCAACGCCCGTCAGCAAATTTGCTGAACTTTGATAAATCTCATTTTGCTTTTTATTGTACCGACCGACCATGTAAAGTGCCGTGCCTTCCAATATCAAAAAGAGAAAAAATGTGCCATAGCGCAGTAAAAAATTCATGTATTGATAACACTAAAATAGATGGATAAATGGCTAATGATGAATGATAAATGATGAATGATAAATGATGAATGATAAATAGTGAATGATAAATAGTGAATACCTATTACACATTGATAATCAATTACTTACATGACATCACAACAGCTTTGTTTTTTGAGATTATTTATGTTTTAACGTTGTCGATATTTTATACGACTACGAAGTTACGACGTTTAGGAAATCTTAAAGATTTCCTAAACGTTAACGCAACCTAGACGATATTCCAAAATAACAACAGCCAAACGGCTTCCTAGAAAATCCATTTGGCTGTCGTCTATTGAGTTTTGAGTTACGGGTTTTG
>JAYSRS010000355.1:0-1569 GCA_043720935.1 Saprospiraceae bacterium | reverse complement strand
CATCATTCATCATTCATCATTCATCATTCATCATTCATCATTCATCATTCATCATTCATCATTCATCATTCATCATTTTTAATGCTTACGCAACACTTAAAAATGCTCAAAATACTGAGGGGCCTCTTTTCTCTTTTTATTTTCTCTATATTTTGCAAAATGCCTGTTTTCGGTCAGGTCATCAACATCGAAGACCGCCGTGTTCGACTTGGTGACAGCTTGCATTGGCTTGGAAAAGCGGATTTAGGGTTCAATTTGGTACAAAATACGCAACAATTTCTCACGGCTTCGGCGGCTGTACAACTGGAATATAAGCAAAAAAAACACTTTGTTTTGTCAGTGACGGCCTACAATTTAGCTAAATCGGCCAATCAAAGCATCTTAAACGATGGTTTTCAACACCTGCGTTACAATTATGATGTGACGGAAAAAACGGTGTGGGAAGTCTATACGCAAGGGCAATACAATGAGCGGGTGCGGATGCGGCTTCGATTGCTTGCAGGAACGGGTTTTCGGTTCAAAATACTGAGGGGGCCTCAAACGCGGCTTTATTTTGGCGCGTCTTATTTTTATGAAAAAACGCAATTCAGAGAACTACCTGCGTCCCTTTTTAACCATAGATTGAGCTTTTACGCCGCTTTTTCTAGGAAAATTGGCACGGCGGGGCGTTTCGCATCCACAACTTATTGCCAACCGATTGCCAATGATTTGGGCAATATACGTTTGGCATCCGACAATGCGTTGGTGGTACCCCTCAGTAAAAAGTTCGCGTTTAGGGCTAATTTCAACTGTACATATGACACCGACCCGCACTTGCCCGAGGCTTTTCCCGACTTGATTTATACATGGACGAACGGCATTAGATGGGAATTTTAAAGCAGTTACTAAAAAAATGTACACGCGACCAATGTTGCGTGTACATTTTTTTTAGAAAAACAGAGGATAAGGCGATTTTCTTTAAGCAGGGTGAACACATCTAAAATAGGTCGCCTTTCCTCCCGAACCTCAACGGCATAAACCGTTGATTCAAAACAATCGTGTTAGAATTTTTTTGACTTTAAATAGGAATATGCTGCAAAGATAGAAGTAGAAACATTTTTTTTAAGAGTAAAACGACATAAATGGGGTGTATTGACCAAATTATGGGATAAAAAGGAAAGCAATGTTAGGCGTCGAGCAAGTGAATATATTGTGAGATAAGTTTTTTATTTTTTTTGACGCGAAACGAGAATCGGTTTATCGCAGCCTTCCAAAATTAATTGATAGCTTTTAGCGTTGTCTTTTATCGAAATAATTTTTTATTTGTTGACAACAAACGCTTTGTCGCAACGACAAAACACGCCCTCTTCTGTCACCAATTGATTTTCAATTTCGGTCAATGTCTGCCGCAACTGGGTTTTACTCAATACCCGTTTGTCATTGATGTAAAGTTTTTTAAGGTAATTATTGGCCGACGTAATGTAAACGAGTTGGTCTTTACTTAGGAATGCGAAATAAATAAAAGCGTATTTTCATACACACTGTTTTTCGCTGCGCGAAAAAGGCGTGCGTGGAGAAAATCTATCGGAG
>JAYSRS010000354.1:0-13035 GCA_043720935.1 Saprospiraceae bacterium | reverse complement strand
GCTGTTGACCCTTCTTTGATGCCATCACCTGCACCCAAAAGAACCACACCTACGTTGTCTTCTTCCAAGTTCAAAGCAATTGCTTGCGTACCGTTTTCAAATTCAACAAGCTCACCCGCTTGTACATTGTTCAAGCCGTAAACCCGTGCAATACCGTCACCGACTTGCAAAACTGTCCCTACTTGTTCGAGTTCAGTCGCCGAAGTGAAGCCACTCAATTGTTGTTTGAGAATCGCTGAAATCTCTTCTGGTCTTACATCAACCATTGTTATATCGTTTTATTGAATTAAAATTATTTCTAAATATTGTACTAAAATTATTGTTTTAATCTATTTATAACCCCGAAATACTGAGGGGGCTATTTCTTATAAACTTGAAACGATTACACTCACTTTATTCTTCAAATCAGGAATATTTTTGTGAATAATAGCCCAAATCAATTTATCGTCAATGCCGAAATATTCATGAATCAGCATATTTCGTAGTCCTGTTACTTTACGCCATTCAACATCTGGATTATTAGCAATTAAATCATCCGAAAGACGATTAACTGCTTCGCCAACTATTTCTAATTGACGAATACAAGCATTAAACAACATTGAATTAGAGGAAAATTGAGCGAAATCAACATTTTCTGTATAAGTTTCAATTTCGCTAATTGCATCTAAAATATGTTGCAATCTTACTTTATCGCCTAATCTATCGGTCATAAATCAATTGTTTTTCGGTATCAATAATGGGTTGAATGTATTTAGATAAACCTCTTGCCGAAACTAAATCTACTTTTTTTGACAATAGATTTTGTAAATCAATTTGCATTTGAATAAACTCCCAACCAATTGATTCATTGTAATCTAAGTCCACTAAAATATCAATATCACTATCCAAAGTTGCTTCCCCACGGACATAAGAGCCAAACAAGTAGGCTTTCAAAACAGGTTGTGCTTTGAAATACTGCTGAATTAGCTCGATTTGTCCTTGTTGTAGCTTCATTTCAAAGTGTCTTTGTAATAATCAATAATGGTTTGAAAAACGCCCAATAATTCATCTAATTGACTTAAACCATAACTGTCTGTATCAATAGTTATCCTATCGGTTAGTTGTAGAAATAAATATTCTTTACCATTTGTTACGCATCCATAGACCATATCAACGGGCGTTCCTTTCTTATCGTTGTATTTTTTAGCCCCAATCATTTGAGCCGAACATTGAGCAACACCCAAATCAATATCCCCTTTTTTAGCTTCGACTACCTGCATAATAGGATAGCTGATTGTGTAAGTGCCAATATCTTTTGAAATGATAAAATCACACTCACCATTTAAGCCACTAGCCATATCTACGTTAAGAAATTCGCCCGAATAAACGGTAAAAAAAGAGCCGTTTGAGCGTCTTAATTCCTTCAAGATTGGTGTCAAAACCCATTCTGATTTTGATTTTTCAGAACGCAAAGGGAATGTTTTAGCTTCTTCAATGTCGTCTAACAAGCGTTGCGAAGGCGTTGAAGGCTTAATTTTGCCAAAGAGCTTTTTAACTCGGGTTTGAACGCCGAATTTTTCTTCAATACTTTCTAATGTAAAATCACCGTAAGCCATGTCTTTAAAATTTAAAAGTTGACTAAAAAAAGGGTCAAATACTGAGGGGGTCTATTTTTTATTTCTGCTCAATTTGAGACACATAATCATTGCCCGAAAACTGTTTTTTCAGTTCCGACAATTTAGCCGCAACGCTTGCATCGTACAATTTATCGCCATATTCGACAACATAACCGCCGATTAAATCGGGATTAACTGCCGTTTCAATATCAACGGTTTTTGCGGTTGTTGTACTTGCCGTCAATTTAGATTTAATGCTTTCCAACGCCTCGATACTGAGGGGTGTCGCGGTTGTAATTTTTACCGTCGTAATGCCTTGCATCCGCTTGTGTTCTGCGAGAAATTCTGTTGCAATTTCGGGCAAAATGTCTTCACGGCCTTTGGTAATACAGATTTTGATGAATGCCATTGTCATTTGGTCAAAACCCTTTCCAAAAATTTCCGTCATAATGCTTTCCTTTTTATCGGCGTGGATAATCGGGCTTTTGAGCATTAAATACAAATCGCGGTTCTTTGCGGCGTTGTTCAACACCTGCATATCGCTCACGATAGTCGCTAATTTGCCTTGTTCAACGGCAAGGTCTATTATTGATTTGGCGTAACGCCCCGCTACTCTGTTTGCTGACATTTCTTGTTTATAATTAAAAATTAAAAACTAAAAAATGATGAATGATGAATGATGAATGATGAATTTGTTAATCAATTAAAATTAATTAATTACAAACTAAAATTTGTCTTTCATTTTTAATCAGATTTAATTTCTAATTTACTTTATTCTTAATTAAATTTTAATCTAAAATACGGCGTACACTATTTCTTAACTTGATAAAAGGCTTTTCAAAAACTTTATTTGTCGTTTTATCTATGTCTAAATTCATGGCTAAAAACTGCATTGAGCCTAAAAGTACGTCATTTATGGGTAAAACCATTGCGCTACAATGTGTTAACGTATTTTCAAAATGAACTTCAACTAAACCTACTATTTCAGCATCAATTAATTCGCCGTTATCTAATTTTACTTTTTCAGTTCTAATAAATTCTAAACCTAATTGGTTTTTAATGTTTTCATTTATGGTCAAATACAAGGCTTTACTGTCCGCCAAAGCATTTACTTTGGTTTAGCGAACAGGGCTTTTCGATGCTGATTCATGTTTAGCGAATGATTTATCGTAAGCATTTATAAGCGTTATTTGAGCATAAATCGAAGCCATTTTTAGAATTTTAAGAACTTAGACGCCTGAAGTCGCCTGTACATTTTTAATTCAAATTCATTTCTCTTGCCAATGTATTGACAAACGCCACTTGATTAGCGTCGCCTTTCAATTCTTTACGCAATACTTTTTCAGCAATGTCCAAAGCCATGTTACCGACTTGATTTTTGACTTCCGTCAAAGCCGATTGCTTCATGTTTTCGATGTCTTGCTTGGCAGCAACCATAATTTTATTGGCTTCAATTTTAGCATTTTCTTTCGATTCTGCAACAATGCTAGTCGCCACATCTTTGGCTTCTTTCAACATTTTAGCGCGTTCTTCACGGGCTTGAGCAAGGATTTGCTCATTTTCTGCTTTCAAATTAGCAATTTCGTTACGCGCTTTATTTGCTTCGCCGAGAGCGTCGGCAATACCTTGTTCACGGTCTTTCAATGCCGCCAAAATTGGTTTGAAAGCACCGCGTCCGATGAAAAAGTAAACGGCAGCGAAGATGATAGTCGTCCAAAACAGAAGACCAAAATCGGGTTTGATGGGAGAAAAATCAGCTAAGAATAACATTGTATTGATTATTTTATATTTTCTATTGAATTATTGTTATTGTCGAGATTATGGAGATTTACTAAATTTTTCAAATTTAGTAAATCTGGAGCTAAAATACTGAGGGGTCTCTTTTTTAAGATGAACTTTCCAAAAGTTTTTAACTTTTGGAAAGTTGGAACAACCGTTTTCCCCTTCAAACTTCAAACTAAAAACTTCAAACTAAATTTAACTCGTGGCTATCCACCAACCGTTGATAGCCAACGAGTTATAGCTTTTCGGTGGAATTAACCGACGAAGAACGAGAAGATGATTGTCATCAAAGCTGCACCTTCAACGAGTGCCGCTGCAATCAACATATTCGTGCGAATATCGCCTACTGCTTCTGGTTGACGTGCAATGGCTTCCATTGCTTTTCCACCGATTTGTCCGATACCAAGACCTGCGCCGATTACGGCCAAGCCTGCTCCAATTGCTGCTAATGAACCTGTCATTTTATTGAGAATTTTAATAATGAAAAATCTAATTGTATCACGGACTTTAGTCCGTGAGTGCTAACGATTCACGGACTGAAGTCCGTGATACAATTTTAATGGTGTTCTTCCGCGTGGTGGTGTTCTTCAATCGCCCCGCCGATGTATAAAGCTGATAACAAAGTGAAGATAAACGCTTGCAAAAACGCCACAAGAATCTCCAAAACGTTCATGAACGCCGTAAATGGAACGGCAATCAACATACCGCCGATTGAACCGCCGATGCTTTTTCCTGCATTACCGAAAACGAAAATCAAGCTCACAAACGTGGCAATTACAACGTGTCCCGCCGTGATATTGGCGAAAAGACGAACGAGTAAAGTAACGGGTTTAATGAAAATTGACGCAATTTCGATTGGTAACATCAAGATTTTGATGGGAATTGGCACGTCGGGCATCCAAAAAATGTGTTTCCAATAGTTGGCGTTGCCGCTAAAATTAACGACCAAAAACACGATAACTGCTAAAACAATTGTTGTGCTAATGTTGCCCATAACGTTTGCGCCAAATGGTGCGAAAGGGGCTAAACCAAATAAATTATTGAACAATATAAAGAAAAACAAAGACATTAAAAACGTCGTGTATTTTTCATAATTCGCACCAATTGACGGTTTAGCAACTTCATCACGTATAAATGTAACAAACACTTCCATCAAATTGGTCAAACCCGAAGGTGCTTTACCTTTATTGGCCGCGTAAGAATTTTTAACTTTAAAGAAAATAAACGCCAATAAACCCAATGCCATTAACATTGTAAAGACGTTTTTAGTAATTGAAAAATCAATCCATGAAGAACTGTTTGTCAATTTGCGGCTTTCTTCTAATTCGTAGCACTGACCTTTATATCTAACATAACCAACGTCCTCTTTTTTACCTTTTGCGTTTTCAACTTGCTTCGTAAAAGAATAATGGCCATCATGGATTTCTTCTAATTCTACGTCACCGCTTGGTAAACCTTTCGCTTTGCGGACAACATCGTGTGCCAAAACAAAACCATTTACGGCTCTTGAACCATGATGAAACATCGTACTCAAACCAGAAGTTAGCCCCCCCTCAGTATCGTAAGCAAAAATGGGCAATGGCAAATGAATATCACCGACAATATGAAATTGGTGTGCATCGCCAATGTGGTGCATGACATTTGGTACGGGGTCGTATTTTTCCGTATTTTCTGGGTCGGGATGACAAGCGTCGTGTGCTTCGCCCGTAGGCGTTGCGTTCGGCGCATGTGCAGGTGGATTTGCAGGATGTTGTTCAGTTGTTGGCGCAGTCGGTGCGTGCTGTGCATCGTGCTGTGCAGAAAGCGTTGTGAACGCTAAAGCAGCCAAAATCAATGAAGATAGTATATTTTTCAAACGCATCATATCGAGATTTGTAAATGTATTCTTAAAAACGGGGCAAATGTAGAACGCAAAAAGCGAGAAAAAAAGCCCTTTTTAAAGTTTTTAAAAGGTTTTTACGCATTTTGGAAAAGTGAAATTGTTAAAAATCAACACATTAGACAGTCGATGTGATGAAAAATAAGCCTTAGGACGCATAAAATTAGGCGAGATACTGAGGGGGTGTATTTTTGATTTGGTGAAGATTGAACCAAACAAAATTTTGTCGGAACGTAGGTTTGTTCTTTATTTTAAAGATTTACAGAAAAATCAAGCGGAGAGCGTTTAGTTTGTGGCTTGATTGAACAATGAAGATGGAATGTGAACAAGTAGGTGGAATTATTGCGGAATCATCAGTTAATCATCAAACTGCGGCGTAGCTGCAAAATCTCGGTAACACAACCCCCGAACACACAGTATTCCAATGCGGTGTAACCGCAAAACAAACGGTTTCGCGGTTACACCGCGTAGGAAAAATGGTGGTTGGGTTAATGTTACCGAGATTTTGCAGCTACGCCGCAAGACCACAGTTAACCAATAAGTCCATGTTTAAATCAAAGAAATTATGATTTCAAAGAAAATGAAATACGCCCTTAAAGCCTTGATTGAGTTGGCGAACAAGCAGGAAGCCTTTGCAACGGCGGCGACAATTGCCGAAAAAGCGAACGTGCCTGTAAAATTTTTAGAACAGATATTGACGGAATTGAGGAAAGGGCGTATCATCAATAGTAAAAAAGGCAGCGCGGGCGGCTATTATTTCTTGAAAGAACCTAAAAACGTCACCGTTGCGGACATTTATCGCTTGATTGATGGGCCGATTGCGTGGGTCGCGTGCGCGTCGCTCAATTTTTATGAGCCGTGCGCCGATTGTCCTAACGAGCAAATGTGCAGCATTCATCACGCCTTAATTCATGTCCGAAATGAAACCTTAAACGTGCTTCAAAAAATGACAATTGAAGATTTGGCGACGGGGAAATTTATTTTGCAAGCGGATAATTGGTCAATTTAATTTTATGAAAATAAAAAATCAATTACAGTCAGCCCAATCAGCGTGCCACTGTTCAAGATGAGATTAGGCGTAAAACAGTAAATCATACTTATTTTATAGGAATTATATAATTAAATGATTTACCTTTGCCGCCATTATTTTGAACGTTTAAAATAGAGCGACAATGGATAAGAATTTATCAGATATGATTACCGAAGAAACCGCCGTGACGTTGCAAACGCCCGCGCTTAAAAACGGCAATCGGAAATTGTGGCTTGGCTTGGGTGTGGGCTTGTCGTTGGCAATTATAGGCATTTTTGGCCCCTCAATTAGCGGTTTAGACGGCCTCACGCAGACGTTGGCGGCGGACAATTACATTTTTTATTGGATGCTGCTGACGGGTATTGTTGCTGAAATAGTTGCGGGTTCGATGGGCATGGGCTACGGCGTTATTTGCACGACGGTTTTACTCATCTTGAATATTCCGCCTGTTTCGATTAGTGCAAGCATTCATTCTGCCGAAACGTTTACGAGTGCGGCGGGGTCGGCAAGTCACTACAAATATGGCAATCTAAATTGGAAATTGAGCAAAGCCCTCGCAATCCCTGGGGCAATCGGCGCGATTGTCGGAGCTATTGCCTTGATTTTGGTGCATCACAATAGCCCTGCTTTCATCAAACCGACAATGGCTCTTTACACGTTTTATTTAGGCGTTAAAATTTTATTGAATGCGTATAAGACTGAAACCGTACAGAATAACAAAATAAATATTCCCGTTCTATGTTTTTCAGGTGGTTTTATTGACTCTTTCGGCGGCGGCGGCTGGGGCCCTTTGGTGACGGGAACGTTCATCAAAAACGGACATACACCGCGTTACGTGATTGGCAGTTCAAGTTTTGCAAAATTCGTTCTGACGTGCGCGAGTGCCTTCACTTTTCTCGTCGGCGGTGGTTTTGGCGAATGGAAAATCGTGGCGGGTTTGCTGATTGGTGGCGTTGTTACGGCTCCTTTTTCGGCGATGTTGACAACGAAATTGCCGACCCAAAAGATGTTTATTGCTGTCGGTTTCGTCGTTATTATTTGCAGTTTGATAACGTTTACAAGGGCTGTTTTGAAGTGGTTAGTGTAAAAAAGTTAGCATTTTGCACGTCATGGACCACTGATTGGACTGATGCGACTGATTTTTATAATTTTTTTTTATGATTTTTTTAATATTACTGTACAAATTCAAAATGGGTCACAGATTTGACTGATACTAAAGATTTTATACTGATTTTTTTAGGCGTACACGATAAAAATCAGTGTAAATCAGCCTAATCCCTCCAATCTGTGGCCCATGTCGTGCAAAATGTACAGTAGTATTGATTTTTTTATAAGAAATCATAAAAAAATCAGTAAAAATCAGTCGCATCAGTCCAATCAGTGGCCCACGACGCCAAAACGGGAATTAATTATTCCATCGCTTGCTTCAAATCGGCAATAATATCGGCTACATCTTCAATTCCAACGGATAAACGAATTAAACCATCTGTAATCCCATTTGCCAATCGAATGTCGCGTGGAACGCGCAAATGCGACATCGAAGCGGGGTGCAAAATGAGCGTATCAAGGTCGCCCATCGTCGGTGCGAGCGCGCAGAATTTAATTTTGTTCATAAATTTTACACCCGCATCCAAGCCGCCCGCGAGTTCAAAACTCACCATGCCGCCCGAGCCATTTGGCATCTGTTTTTTAGCCAATTTATAGTCGGGATGCGTCTTCAAACCAGGATAATTGACGTGCGATACTGAGGGGGTGTTCGACAAAAATTCAGCGACGGTTTTTGCGTTAGCGCAATGTTTTTGCATACGTAAAGGCATGGTTTTCATGCCATTACTGGTTAGCCACGCTTCAAACGGGCTGCAATTAGTGCCAACGAGTTTCATCGCTTGCCACACGCGTTTGACCATAACTTCTTTATCCCGTCCGACGATAACACCCGCCGTCGAATTACCATGACCGTTAATATATTTGGTGGTTGAATGAATGATAAAATCAACGCCAAACCGAAACGGCTGCTGCAAAAACGGCGAGCAGAATGTGTTGTCCACTGCCGAATACGCATTGTGTTGTTTTGCAATATCAGACAAGGCTTGAATATCCACACAGGCCAAAGTTGGGTTTGCGGGCGTTTCGATAAAAATCATTTTGATGGCCGAGCCACTTCCGTCTTTTTTAGCGTATTTTTTCATCACGCGTTTTACTTCGGATAGGTTTTTTAAATCCATCATAATCACTTCAATATCAAGTGGTTGTATGAATTCATTGAGTAATTGGGTTGTGCCGCCGTACAGATTTTGTTGCGTCAAAATCTTATCACCTGCCTTCAAAACGCCGAGTATCAGCGTCGAAATTGCCGCCATACCCGACGATACCATGACCGCCGAGGCTTCAATGCCTATGCCATGCGTTTCCAATTCTGCAATTTTATCCTGCACCGCATCCACCGTCGGATTGGCAAAACGGCTGTAAAAATAGCCCGATTTTTCACCCGTAAAAATGGCCATACCTTGGTCAACGTCATCGAAAGCGAAGCTAGATGTCGCGTAAATCGGTAAATTTTGCGGCCTCGTCGTTACCGCTTTGTGCGCTCCATGAACGCATAATGAGTCAAAATTCATTGTAAACTGTTTGTTTATACGCGTAACTGTAACTTTAACTTTAACTTTAACTGTAACTGTATTTGCAAATTTATTTGCACCCGTCCCTGCAAATTCATTTGCAGAAGCAAAACGAGCAAAAAATGAATAAAAATCGTAAAAATACTGAGGGGGGTAATTTCTTCTGTATGACAATAAACGCTTGATTATCAATGAAATAAGCGAGCGTTTATGCGTTTTAAGACCCCTCAGTATTTTGACCCTTACAACTCAATTTCAATCCAATCATCAATTCCTTTTTTATCCGTACTGAAATTGACACCGATGCCCGTAATTATTTTGTCAGAAGCTCGATAAGGTGCGGCATAATCCTTTTTTTTAATTTGGTCGATGCCTTGCTGTGCGGTTTTGTTGAATTTGAATTCAAAAATATAGACATCCGTTAAGGTTTGAACAACGGAATCAGCGTGGCCTTTTGAAGAATGAACTTCACTATTCACGAATACGCCTAAATACTTAAAAACCAAGTGAATTAAGCCATGAAACAAGCCTTCGGTCTGTTTTGAATAGTCTTCGACGGGCAAATCGGCTAATAATAAATCTAGAATTGTCTTAACTTTTTCTAAATCTCTTGCGACAAAGGCTTTTTCTAAATCCTTGATTGTCAAGCCCGTATGTACGCGTTGTGGATTTCTGGACACATCATCAATTAAAAATTCGTACATACTTTCCCGCACCTCTTTGTTTGGATAATCTAAAACCATGTCTCCTGTCATCCTATCCAATTTTTTGACCGTCAGATACCCTGTTTGGAAAAGCAACGGAATAAGCGTCAGATTTTCAAGGTCGTATTTATCCAAAATTCGGTCATTAACGATTGCATTTTCAACGTTGTAATAAGTTAAACGCCGCATTTGTTGTATCAAAAAATCGGGACTGCCCGTACTGAACCAATGATTGCGAAATGTTTGGTCGTCCAGAAAATTAAGTGTTCCAAACGGATTATAAACTTTTGTTACGCCGTCCCAACTGTAACCATTATACCAGATTTTCATTTCATTAAGCAATGTTTCTCGGCTAATGTTGAGTTTTTTCTCACAACTTAAAAGATAATCATCAAAATTAAATTCTAATTCGGCTTGTGTGTAACCCGTTAAAGCAGCATACTTCTCATTTAATGTAATATCTTTCAGATTATTCAAATGTGAAAAAAGGGATACTTTGGTAAATTTGGAAATACCCGTGATAAACAATAGTTCCAATTGATTGTCTGCATTTTTCAAAACGCTGTAAAAATCTCTCAAAACAAGCCTATTGTCTTTGGCTGACTCTATTTTCTCTTTTTCTAAAAAATCAATAATGGGTTTATCATATTCGTCAATCAATATCACGACCTTACCATATTGAGTTGACAACGCGGCCAATAGTTCTCTAAATTTAGACTTGAGGGTTATTTTTTCTAAGGTAATATCATAAAGTGCTGCACATTCATCTAATTGTTCAAGAATTGCGTCATTAAGACCCAAACCTTGATAATCCACATCATCAAAGGAAATATGAATGACAGGATTTTTCTTCGACCAATCCCAATTGTTTTCAATCCACAAGCCTTCAAACACGGCTTTATTGCCCAAATAGAGTTCTTTGAGCGTGGAAATCAACAATGATTTACCAAAACGACGTGGGCGAGAGAAAAAATAGTATTTCCCTGTCGTTGCTAATTGCTTGACAAGTTGCGTTTTGTCCACATAAACGCAATTCCTTGCGCGAATTTCTGATAGGCTTTGTACGCCAATTGGTAAGTTTTTCATGTCGCAAAGATAAATAAAACATTGTGTAACGATACAATTTTTGCTTTGCAAAGAGGTCCCTCAGTATAAATGCTCTTTTTTAAGAAAAAATGCTTTTGAAAAACTGTTTGTTAGTAACGTGAATAATAGAACGATTACAAATTTTGACAGCGTTTGTATTGATGGAAAACAGCCTTTCCAAGCCATTTTAAACATCTTTTCAAGCATTTTAAATGTATAATTTCACCATTTTCTCATTTGCTATTTAAAAATAAAAGAAAAAATGGTGTCACGCATTTCGTTTTTCAAACATCGAAATCGCTTAAACTGCTTTTACTTTTACTCGTGACATTAAACAATGCAAGACCTACAATCCATAAACTATAAGTAACGACTATCCAAACAAGGGTTAAACACAATAAAATAATATAAATCAGCCTCTACGATTTATAAACCACACCACTTTTATTATATTTAACTCCTTGTTAATGAGAAGATTGTTACTTAGTATCTGCTTTTTGTTTAATATTTGTATCCTTTCTTTTGGTCAAGTTTGCACAAGCGGCCCGAACAATATTGGCGGCTTGACCTTCAATGATTTCAACGAAAATGGCGTAAAAGAGGCATTCGAAACGGGGCAATCGGGCATCGGCGTTAAGGTCTATGACTGCAACGGGACGCTTGTAAGCACAACGACGAGCGACCAAAACGGTAATTGGAGCGTCACCGTGCCGACTGCGCCTTCTGCGACCGTCAAATACCGCGTTGAATTTACGATTCCGACCAGTTTAGTGACGGCAGGTCTGCAACCCGCGTTGAACGGAACGAGTAATCGAACGAGCGTACAATTTATCAGCGCGGCAACGTGTTCGGCTCATTTTGGGACAAATTTTTCGGGCGATTATTGCCAAGGAAACCCGCCGCTTGCTGTGCCGTGCTACGAGCCTGGCAACCTTGTTTATGGCGCAACGGGCAACACAAACAAAGGACTTATTACGATTTCTTACAATAGTTCGGGGCCAACAGCAACGGGTATTGTGGGCATTGCGGGGCTAAATGATGTCGGGAACAACGACGCGATTTAGCGTAAATGTGGCGGGTGATATATTACACGTTTGTAATATCAATGGAACTTGGGATTTAGAAGGCGGCGGTTGTGCTGAAGGCGATAATACAACAACGCAAAGTGCCTTAAATAATGACGGGCCAAGCGGCACGGGTGAGTTTTACTATGGTGATAGTTTTGATGACACAAACCGCAATCCGACCTTCAATCACAACGAAACGAGTATGAGCGGTTTGGCGATTTTGAAGGGAACGAATGAAGTGATGTCGGTAAATATTGACCCTGTTAATGGGGCAAATTTCGCTTTCGACCAAGGTTTTTTGTGGTACAATACCACGACGGGCGTCCGAACGGATCAATTTCGACTGATTGCCTCGGGTGCGGCGTCGAACAAAGGCAATGGTTTGGGCGATATTGAGTCAATTTGCGCCCCTGCACCACTTGAAATTGGCAATTATATCTGGATTGATGCCGACCGAGACGGCATTCAAGACCCCTGCGAGACACCCCTCAGTAATGTGGCCGTCAAACTCTACAAATCGGAAACGGCGACGGCAATTGCCTCGACAACGACGAATGCAAACGGCGAATATTATTTTAAAGACTACTATGAATTTGGCACGGGCTACGATACGTTGACTTTGGGCGGACAATATTACGTAGTCATTGGCGAGGGCGGACAGTGGTCAACGGCGAATAAATCGCTCGCTTTGACGGGCGTCAATTACGTCTCGACGGCGCAAAATACAGCAACGGGCGGCGGTAATGACCTCAACGACAACGACGCTTTTTTGTTGAATGATGTAACCAAAAGTTTTAATGGGTATTTGGTGGACACCGTCTCGATTCCTGCAAATGGAACGGGTTATGTCAATCATAATTTAGATTTTGGTTTATTCGTTTGCCCCGCAATCAATACGCCGAGCGCGGCTCAATCCGTTTGTAAGGGCTTCGCTCCAAGCGATTTAAGTATAAAAACGACTTATAATACAACAAACGGCATCAAGTTCGTCGTTTTTACGAGCGACCAAATTGCAGGCGCAACGCCGACTGATGCCGATGAAAAGACGGTTCAAAGGTGCAGCGCATCGTAACAACCACCTATATTTCGGTGCGCTGCACCTTTGGAAACACGGGTAATTCTGAGTACTACAAATATTTCGGAATTATCGGCTTTATGGTACGGCGCACGTTATAGCGCACGTTCGGGGAACTTTAAAAGTTCCCCGAACGTTGAACCGTATTGATAATCAATGAGTTACAAATTATTAATTATTGAAAAAAGCTTTTGTACCA
>JAYSRS010000353.1:0-4418 GCA_043720935.1 Saprospiraceae bacterium | reverse complement strand
TAAGGAGGTATACATGAAAAAGATGATTCTCATGGCAGCTTTTGCTGCATTCGCGTTCGCCGCAAACGCTCAAACAGAGCCAACTGCTTCAACATCGGCTAAAGCAACCGATAAAAAGGAATGCGCCAACAAAAGCGCATCTTGCTGCTCAAAAGGTGCAGCGGGAACTGCTTCAACATCGGCTGCGGTAACGCCCGAAGTAAAGTCTGTTTCTAAATCGAAAGCTAAAAAAGCCTGCTGTGCAGGAGGCGAAGCTAAAGCCGCTTGTGGCGAAGCAAAAGCTGAGAAAGCAGCTCAATAAGTAAAAGATTTCAAGTTTCAGATTTCAAATTTCAAGGGTTAATAAGCTGTTTATCAATTACTTGTTATAGAAAATTTTAAATTTTAATCTAATACATTCGCTGCTCTGCCAAACAAAACGGCTTCCCCGATTCGATTCGGGGAAGCCGTTTTTGATTTTTCAAACGTACAGGCGACTTCAGTCGCCTGATATATAAGGGGTTGTACAAATAATAAAATACCCACTTTTTGACGTATTTTCCTAGTAAAACGGGTATCTTATTTCTTGTATGACGCCTAACGCGCTAGGCGACTGAAAGTCGTCTGTACATTTTTGCTATCTAAAAAATCCAACAACCGTCGGCATCATCGCTGAAACCCAACGGCCATACTGTTTGCCCGAAGGATGCAAACCGTCCGACGCCACAAGCGACGGGTCTTTAATACCTTCTCTTGAAATCGGCGTAATATTGACGTAAGCAATGCCGTTTGCCTTCGTAATTTGCTCATTTGCAGCGTTAAAGTTGTCAATTTCAGTTGAAATACGCGCTGAACCACCACCAAACGCTGTAAACGCATAATCTGGAATGGAAACGACAACGACGCGATTTTTCTTTCCTCCTGCAAATTTTATAGCTTGATTTAACAAGCCTTCAAATTCCGTTTTATACACTTCAATCGAACGGCCACGGTATTGATTGTTGACACCTATCAACAAAGACACCATATCGAAAGTGCTGTCAGCAATTGCGGCGGCGGTGATGCCCGTTTGTAATTCATCGGTTGTCCAACCTGTCCGCGCAATGTTACGAAGGTTGGTGATATAAATTTCTTGTTTAGCCAAAGTATCGGCTAACTGATTCGGAAATCGCTCATTTTCGGGGACTCTTTCGCCTATCGTGTAAGAATCGCCGAGCGCAAGGTAACGGATATTTCTAATGGGCGTCAGTGGCTTCGTGGTGTCAACAACGACGGTTGGTACTGAGGGGGTCGTTTTTTCTTTCATACAAGAAGAAGCTGTGGCTACAAAGAGCGTTGAAAACAAAAGTATTCTAAACATATTGGATTGGATTTAAGATTTGAAAAATTCACGGATTGAAGTCCGTGCTATAAATCTATAAACGCAAAAAAGCCCAGTTCGGCTTGCGAATTGGGCTTTTTTGTTGAACAAATTTACATTTTTCAAGCAAGATACGAATGGATTATACCTTAAAATCTGATTGCTTCGTTCCTCGCAATGACTTCCGACATTTGAAATTTTTTAGTATGACCACAAGTCATGTTCAAAGTTGAAAATATCTTGCTTAATTTTTTCACCTTCGAGAAGGATGTCAATACCTTGTAAATAATTTTCAAGTTTACGATTCTGAACGTTTGAAGATTTCCATACGTAGCTTGAAAAACGACGCAATTCCATCATATCTTCCCAAGACATTGGGTTTGAGTCGTTACCTTCGATAAAAGCGCGGTGTTTGCCAAGGTATTCACGGCAGTTTGGATAGTAAACCCAAAACAATGGCAATTCGAAGAGAAATTCTCCCGCTTCGTTTTTAACATCTTTCAAAGGTGCAATACCTAAAATACGGACTTTCAAAACCGATTGTTGCTTATCGAAATACCACATTTCTTTAATGCGATACCGTTTTACATCGTCAGGATTGATAACGCTTGGAACAATTTTGTTTTTTGCTTCGTACGTTATTGGGTCAATTGTCTGAATTGTATCGATGCGGTAGATAATACTTTGTAAATCTTGTCCTGTCAAACGGTATTTGAACTTGTCGTTGTCGCTCTTGTAAGCGCGAATAGTACTGTCTTTGATACCTTTCAACAAAATATCGAAGAAATATTCTTCTGGATACGTGAATGGCTGATTGATTTTTTCGCGGACGTCAATGACGCGCCAAACGGTTTGGCTCCACATGATGTCCGATTCGCGGATATTTTCCCACGGCAACACTTGTTTTTCAACAATTGTTTTCCGTTCAACAATGCCGTCGAGTGGCGCATCTGCATCCGCAGGCAAGTCGGTAGCAGCTTCCACTTTCTCAAACTGCGGCGTTTGACCAGAGCTTGGCGTTGTTTGCGGTTGTGGCGTTGTTGACGTTTGCGGCTTGGTGCCTGTCGTCGGTTTAGTCGCTGGCTTGGCTGGCGTGGAAGAAGACTGTCCCATTTTCGTAAAGTCTGGGAAAGCATCGTTGTTGTTCACAGTGACGTCCTCTGGCACTTGTGCGCTGGCGACACTCACTATAAAGCAAAATGCTACTGAACTAATCCATTTTGATGCAGATTTCATGTTGCTGAAAGCGTATTTTATGAGTGAAAAAACTTTAAATCAATGTTAGATTTCAGAAATGTCAAATGTCAAATTCTATATTTTTTATAGAATCTGACATTCAACATTGCTGAACTTCTGCGAAATTATAAAACGCGTTTCTGTTCTTTTTTATTTTAAGAAATGAAAAAATAACAGAAACACGCTTAAATTTTATCGAATAACAAAACCCATTGAACCCAAATTACGCGCTGCCGCGTCTCCCGGGCAACGTGCTTTGATTTCCATGAATTGGTATTGGTCACCTGGTCTAGCCATGCGGCAGATACGTTCCGCTTCTGGGTTTGTGAAACCCGAAACATTTACTTGTATTGGGTCTTCACGGCGTGGTGCGCGGAAAAGGACATAACTTTGAATGCTGCATCTAGCATCGAAGTCAAAATTCTCTAAAATTGCCAACATACCTGTAAAAGACATCATTTGGCCTGTCGTTGCTGGGCCACCTCTGCCTTGGAAAGAAGTCATTGGCACTGGATTCGGAATCCGTTTGCCTCTAAATTTTTTCGTTACAGAAAAGCCACCGTCACCCGTCATTGTCAAACTGACTTCACCTTCACGGTTGATACGCACAACGTAGTTGTTATCATTTTGCTTATTCAATGATTCACAACCTGTGCAATTCAAACGCAAACTGTTTGATGATACACCTGCCGCTGAAATAGCAACTGGATTGTCAACGCCCATGTAAAAGACGTTCATTTTTTCTGCCGAAATCGTACCCGATTTTTCACCAACTTCGTACTCAAACGAGCCTTCTGCTGTTGTAGTGGCACCTGTCAAAGGGTTACGAATAGAAGCTGTTGCTTTCACCGTTTGCTTACCAATGCCACTTGGTGTTGTTTCGTAATGAGCAACACCTTGATTCAAAGCTAAACCTTGACCATTTGCCGAAATTGATACATTTGAACCTGGATTAGAAGAAAAAGCAGCCAAATAGAGGTCAGCTTCAAACTTATCGCCACGAATCAAATACGCTTTTTTAGGGGCAATAGCCACTTTGAACTGGTCAAATTTAATATCTGTACCACCAACTTGATTGAAAAAATAGTTCAACAAAGCCGTTTCAGACGTTTTAGTATCTGCAATCAATTTTGTCAACGTTGGCATAACTGCCGCAACGGGCATTTGCTTAAACTTCAATTCTGACCAGTTTTTTGCTTTTGAATCAGCAGGAATTGAATCAACCATTAAAGCTATTTGCTTTTCCATAGCTGCTTTACCCGCAGGGTCGCCGCTCACTAGGTCAAGGAATGCTTTGCGGGTTTCTGCAATTTTAGCTTCAATTTCAGCACCTTTGCCACCTTTCAAAAACATATTTGTGGTAACATCCTTGTCCTTATAACGGATAGGGCGACCATCATTGTACTTTGGATTAGGGCCACCTGCCGCTGTGACAAGTTCACCTGTGATGCCGTTGATATAAGCTTCAAATTCTTTTGAAATAACTTGAGCTTTTGCCGCGAGACCCTCATATCTTTGGTTATTCGCATTCGGATATGCTTTGACTTGCTTATCAATTGCTTGCTTTACCAACCCGTTTGAATTTTCAACGATGCCGTTAGAGTTTCTCATCCCCTTATTCAGCGCGAAAAAAGCATTGATAATTTCAGCCGATACGTTCAAGGCAAGCATTGCCGTCAACACCAAATACATGAGGTTGATCATCAATTGCCGCGGTTCCTTAGGTATTGACATTTTTTATTTCTCTTTTGAGTGGTTCTTAAAATTGGTTTGAATGAAACATTAAAAATTAAAGAGCGAATAGTGCTATTTAGGTGTTTTTAATGCCAACATACTGAGGGGG
>JAYSRS010000352.1:0-13035 GCA_043720935.1 Saprospiraceae bacterium | reverse complement strand
TTTGAAAGAAAATCGTAGATTTTCTTTCAAAAAACAAGTTGCCTCCGATAGATTTTTTCCCGCACGCCTTTTTCGCGCAGCGAAAAACAGTGCGTAAACTATGATAGTTTATTTATTTCACGTTCCTAAAACATCTTTTTTATGACGACATTAAAAATGCACACACTTCTATTTGTTCTGTTTTTTATCGCCCTCAATCCCTTGAAAAACACCGCGCAAGCCCTCAAAATCCAACACGATTTGACGGTTGCCAAAGACGGAACGGGCGATTATCGCTACATTCAAGATGCCATTGATGCGATTCGCGTGTACTTGCCGAAACCGATTACCATTAGAATAAAAAAAGGCATTTACAAAGAGAAAATCGTCGTGCCAAGCACCGTAACAAACGTGACTTTCGTAGGCGAAAATCCCGACAGTACGGTCATTAGTTACGACGATTATTCGGGTAAAGGAAAGATGGAAACCTTTGATTCTTATACAGTTAAGGTGATGGGCAACGATATTTCCTTCAAAAATATCACCATCGAAAACACCGCAGGCCGCGTCGGGCAAGCCGTTGCCTTACACGTAGAAGGCGACCGTTGCACATTCGAAAATTGCCATTTGTTGGGCAATCAAGATACGCTTTTTGCCTCGGGCGAAAATGCGCGACAATATTTTTTAAATTGCTATATCGAAGGGACAGTTGATTTCATTTTTGGCTCGGCCACGGCTTTATTTGAACGTTGTCAGATTCACAGCAAGGCCACAGGCACGTACATCACGGCCCCTTCGACGCCAAAATGGGTCGTCTATGGTTATGTCTTCAAAAATTGTCAACTGACAGCCGCCGTCGGTGTCGAAAAAGTCTATCTCGGCAGACTGTGGCGCGACTATGCCAAAACCGTTTTTATCAATTGCGAGATGGGTGCGCACATCATCGAAACAGGTTGGCACAATTGGAACAGACCCGAAATCGAAAAAACGGTGTACTTCGCTGAATATCAATGCTTTGGCGCGGGTTTTAAGCCTCAAAATCGGGTAGGGTGGGCGCATCAATTGACGGAAAAAGAAGCGGAAAATTATACGTTGATAAGCATTTTTGCGGGGCAATTGAATGGGGAATATTTGGAATTTTGGAAGAAATAACGACGTTTTTAGGCAAAAAAAAGCCGCGATACTGAGGGGGGCTAAAATCCAAGCAAATGATTCAATCCTCAAAAGAAAAAGTGTTAAAATCTTAGAAAACTAAGAAAAAAAGATAGTTTTGCCCTGTTTTAAATTAAAATCGTTCAAAAAATTAGCGACAAATGGAATTAAAAGAATTAGAAAGAGTAGAGAGAGTGGAAAAATTAGCAAAACTACACGAAGAAGTGTTTAGGTTTTTGCTAAAAAAACGTGAAGCAGACCCGAGTTTGCGTTACACGTTACGTAGTTACAACACAGGTGAAAGATTAGATAGAGGCTATTGGTTCTTAGGTTCAGAAAATAATGATAGTTTGTATGTTTCCTTTTGGAATGTTTACGGTAAACTGGAACATAAAAGTTTAATGCATCCTGCCATTCTACTTGAAATAGATATTAATGGTCAATCTACCCTTTTTATTGACACGAATGGTTTCAGTGAACAACATAGTAAAGTGTTAGCTGAAATTGCAAGTTCACTTGGATTAGCAAAACAAAAAAATCCAAAGTTATGGAAAAGAGAAAACATTGGCATAGACGTTAAGAAAGGATTAGAGCTTTTTGCAACCACTCAACGACCATTTATTGATTCGTTTTTCAAACTCCGTGGCGTAGAAAATGACTTCCCTTCAATTGGTGAAATTGAATTTACGGCAAGATTTGATAAAATTCAACGCCGTAGAGAAGACTTAAAGTCAAAAAGAATTGACGATGAATTAAGTAATTTTCTTAAAAATAAATTGTTTGTTGAGACGCTCCAACTTACAAATATTAATGCTTTTAAATCACTCAATCTATCATTCAACAAACAGGTAACTGTTTTTATTGGTGGGAATGGCAGTGGTAAAACTACTATTCTTAGAGCGATTGCTCTAGGTTTAGTAGGCGTTAATGCTTTTGAAGGAGAGGAAGACAAATCAAAAATAAATCTTCTCAGAATAGAACGCGCAACAGAAATTCCTATTTACGCGTCCAAAGGAAGGGTTGATGTGTTTTATAAGTATCAAGGTAAAGAAAAAGAACACGGTGTCACTTTTGAAAGCATTGATAATGGATTAGCATTAGAAGAAGCTAAAAATGATGTAGAAAACGAAGGAATTTTAACAGAAGAAAAAGGGTTAAAAACCTTAGTTGTAGGTTTTGCCCAGCAGAGTTACACTAAACCTACATTTTCTAATCGCCAACGTCCAAATATAACGGACATAGAAGCCCTTATTCTAAATGCGCCCAACAATCGTTTTGAAGAGTTCATTCAATGGTTTGAGTTAGGGTTAAAAAAAGTTGGTCCCGAACTCAATGACTTTAGAGAAATTGTTAGTAAAATAATTAAAGTTGTCAACGATTGCGTTAGGGAAAATGAAGAAGATAGCATCAACGACATTGATTTTGTAGGAGCTGCAAAAAGCTATGTAAAAACGCGCCAAAATCCCGAGGGAATTCCCGCAGATAAACTAAGTCAAGGCTACCGTAATCTCTTAGGTTGGGTTGGTTTTTTTGCAAAACGGATGTATGAATATTATTCACATCTCGTTAAAGAGGATATTTTGTCGGAAGAGACGGATTTTTTAAAACTTCCCGCCGTTTGTTTGATTGATGAAATTGATACGTATTTGCATCCCGATTGGCAGTATTCGATTTTGAACGGCTTGGTTGAGTCGTTTCCAAACGTTCAGTTTTTTATTACGTCGCATTCACCGTTTGTTTTGACGAGCATACCGTCGAGTAAAATCACGATTTATGACCTACATACTGAGGGGGAGGAAATTGCAGTTAATGAAATTGAGGAAAACCTTTCTGGGGCAGATGCCAACAGAGCAGCGGATAAAATCAGTTCTCATAGAAGTAAAAGACCGCTTAAACTTTTCAATTTGCTGCAAAATAATATTGATAACAACCGATTGGATGAAGCAGAGCAAGTTCTCAATCAGCTCATCAAAGAGGAAAAAGTTGATGAAAATCGAGATTTGGAGATTTTGAGAGCCAAAAGACTCATTAGAACGAAAAAATTACTTCAGTCAACAAAGCCAACAACTTTATGAAATACATAGATAAATCTGGCCCAGAATCATTAATAGGAAAAGCAATTTTAGAGGAGTGGGTTGCTACAAACGCTGCAACCATACAAAATCTTTCTTTGCAAGGCAAAACCAGCGATTTATGGAATACATTTGACAAAAGGTTGATTAAAGAATATTTATACATAGAACAAAATGGACTATGTTGCTATTGTGGCCGTCTGTTGGTAAACCAAGTGCATCATATTGTTATGGAGCATTTCAAGTTGAAATCACTAGATCAACAAAATCAATATCCAAATATGTTCAGCTATGACAACTTAATGTTATCCTGTCATGGCAATAAACACCACGTTTACGAAGTCCAAAACGGCGATACTTGGCAATCTATCTCACTAAAACCCGAATGCCGTTTTACAGGCAACAAACTTGATGAATTGAGAAAATGGAATCCCGATAATACGCTTCGGCAAGAGAATGGAGAACCTAAAGTGGGCGAATTACTGATAGTTGGCGCAAATACCAATGGAAAAGATACCCTTCATTGCGATAATTTTAGAGGTAAATTGCCTCTGAATATTAACCCAACTCAAGACGTGAATTGTATTGACCGTTTTATTTACACCGTGAATAGTCTCAATGAAAACGGAACAGAAAGAGGGAGAGTAATTCATAAAACAGGCGATGGACAGGCCGAAGAAGCGATTAAAAACTTACATTTGAATGCACCTATTTTGTTAGAAGATAGAGAAGCAATTGTCAAAGAGGCGATTCAACTTGCGGGTGAAATAAGTGCTGAAATTGAGGCGTTTGAACCAACGAACCGACAGCAAATTATTGACATTGCGAATCGCTATTTGTCGGGTATAAAAGGTTTTTATGTCGTTTATCGCGCTTATTTCAAAGACGATTTTCCTGAATTATTCCAAGATTGATTTTTCATGCTTTGATAATTATTGCTTTTTTGTTTTATGCAAGGCATTTTTAAGCAAAAAAAAGCCGCGACACTGAGGGGGTATCGCGGCTTCGTTTTTTTTGAAAACCATCATTGAGCAAGGCTCACGCCGAAAGGCTCATTCTCTGGAACTGTCCACTTTCGACCTAAACTGATGGCAGCTTTTTCAATTTCTTCTTTATTCAATTCACCCGTCATTAAGGCTATTTCTTCGCGTCGAGAATGGATTTTATGCAAAAATTTAGCCACTGCTGCCCGTTCGTCCCGTGTCGGTAAAACGTCATGCGTTAGCAGTTTCATCAAGAATTTTTCAAAGTCTTCCAAGACAAAACTTTGATTGTAACCATTCATATTAAAATTTTTGAAAAATATTCTTTGTAAGGTATCAAAACGTCACCCTCAAAATTAAAGATTTCCTCAGCCTTATTTTCCATTATATAACTAAATTTTAGCTTAGCTTCGGCATCGCTTTTGTCATCTTTACTTGCTGGGTGATAGCGGATGTAGTAATCTACCCAAAGTTTAAATAGCTGCTTATTTGTGATATTGATACCCTTAGCCTTAAGACAATCTCGCCATGTAAATAGACAATTTGCATGATGAGCTTCCTCTTTCTTTGAGGCTAAATCCATTAGTAAATATTCTAATTCACCTTCATTATTGGCGTTTTTAGTCAAAAAACAAGAAAAATAGAAGTCTTTGAGTTCGGTATCTTCATCTAAACTAACGCTTGTTTTAACAATGTTTCCCTCACCCGATTCTTCAAAATTTAGTTGTGTGCTGAATACCTGATTTATTGCTTCGCTGATTTGATACAAGCGATTTTCTTTACCACCATCTTGTTTTTTATTTGGTTTTTGACCTTCTGTAGGGAGAAAATCAATATCGACAATAACTGAGATATGATTTGCATCTTTATAATTAGACTTTTCTATCTGTCTTTTGATGAGCTTTAGTTTTCTTACCAAACAAGTTAGGCTATATCCTCTCTGATTTTTACCATCATAGAGAAAATTATGCAAATCTTCAAATGCAATAATGTCAATAAGATTCACTTTGTCTGGTTGGTTCTTGACCACCACCGAATACATTTTTTTATAAAAAGCAGCATCATTAGGGCTTTCTACAACTAATATGGTCTTTATCATTTTTGTAAAGTTTCACCCCGTACATGTTCATTTTGAGAAAGAGCATAGTCAAATTCCTCCGAATCAAATACATTAGATTTTATATAATTAGTTCTAGCACTTTTAAATATTTCAATATATTTAGCTTCCACGGCTTGATTCAATAGGGCAACCTTATCAAAGCTTTGCATCATTTCTTTACTATGAGTCGTGGCGAATATTTGGACATTTTTATCATTAGCTAAATTAAAAATGAGTGTCCATATCGCATCATGCTTTGTGTAATGTATGCCATTTTCAATTTCGTCTATTAAAACAATACCATTCTCGTTATTGACAATTCTCAAAACCAAATCAACCATTCTATTCATGGCATCGCCAAATGAAGAAAGCAACATGAAAGGTTCATTTTTACGGCGCACATTAAGCAATGGTTTACCTGTATTGTTAAAAACCCTCACGCTGTCTATTTCTTCATCAAATGCTTTTAGCAAATCTATGACAGGCTGATGCAAACCCTTCAACTCTGTTTGGCTATATATTTTGGCTAAACCTTCACCTTCCATACGTCCGATAGAAGGAATAAAAGCCACTTTTTTTATGGCGTCTGTAACCGAACCATGCCCTACCATACCATTTTTACTCGCTACCAAAACAGCCGAAGCAAAATCTTTTGTATTTTTCTGACTATCTATGTGTAATGCTGATTTTAAATTTTCTTGATTAGACAATGATTTACTAATATCCATCATTTCAGCATCGCTATCATCTTTTAAGAAATTTATGAAATCATCTATTCTGCTGTCGCAAGTCATATTTAATCTATAAAAATCATCTTCTTGTGTTGTTATGTCAATCGTAATACGACTATTTTTATCGTGCATGAAGAATAAATTATCCCAAATCGTGTCAAATATTTCAGATACTGTTTTTTTATCCATCGCTTCCCTTCGCAACGTTTTCAAGTCTAATATAGCACTATTGGAAGGTGATATTGCTAAAAATAAGGCTTCGAGTAACGTCGTTTTACCGCCATTATTCAAGCCTCCTAGTAGGTTTACGTGGCCAAAATCGGAGAATTTAGATTTTTTAAAAATCTTAAAATTCTGTATATTGATTGATTTTATCATGATTGTTATAATTACTTTTTATTAGCAAAAAATGTAACGTTATCTCAAATAATAACTGATTACTTTCTCTTTTTACAGGGCAAATATAAGTATATTAACTTAAAAAACTGTTTTTTTATGCGTTTTTCAAAGTTTTACGCAAGTGACACTTTTCAAAATTGAAAAATAACTTCTCAATGTTTAGGCAAAAACGCCGCGCCAACTTACGTATGGGCGTGTTTCATGTAAAATACTGAGGGGCCTCTTTTCAAAATCCCAAAACACAAACGCCTAAAATCTAGGGTAAAAACCCGAAATTAACGTCTTTACACTACCTTCGCAAACACTTTTTGCATCTATTTAATTACGCACCATTCACGCTCGCCCAATGCTTTTATTAAAAAAACCTATTACGTATTTGGTATTGATTACCACACTTTTAGTTATTTCTTGCGTCAAATTGGCGCAACGAAGTCAATTAATGTCTATCTCGCAAACGCCTGAAAATTCTCAAAAAAATGCGAAAGATGTTCGGGATAAATCCACCATAAAAATCGCTGATGGCTTGGACATAAGCCTTTGGGCAACCGATTCTCTCGCACCCGACCCCGTAGCGATGTCGATTGACGACAAAGGTCGCGTGTATCTGACGCGGACAAATCGGCAAAAAAGCTCTGAATTTGACATTCGGGGGCATCGAGATTGGATGACTGAATCTATTTCCCTACAAACGGTGGAAGACCGACGGGCGTTTTTGAAGAAAACATTTGCACCTGAATTGAGCAAAAAAAATGAGTGGCTCAAAGACCGAAACGACGATGGTAGCCACGATTGGCGCGATTTGGCGGTCGAAAAAGACGAAGTTTGGCGTTTGGAAGATACGAATAATGACGGTATGGCGGACGTTTCGACGCGCATTGTCAATGATTTTTATACCGAAGTCAGCGATGTAGCAGGTGGTTTATTGGTCAGAGCGACCGATATGTTTGTCGCAATTGCACCCGATTTATGGCGTTTTGAAGACAAAAATGGGGATGGTTTGTATGATAAAAAAACATCTATTGCGACGGGCTACCAAGTACATATCGGGTTTAGTGGCCATGGAATGTCGGGCGTTACTGAGGGGCCTGATGGGCGCATTTATTGGAATATTGGCGATATTGGTGCAACGGTTACAGCAAAAGACGGCTCAATTCATCCAAATCCGAATTCGGGTTTTATCTCGCGTTGCAATCCCGATGGCAGCGATTTTGAGATTTTTGCCTCGGGCTTACGCAATACGCACGAGTTTGCTTTTGATGAATATGGCAACCTCATTTCATCCGACAACGACGGCGATCATCCTGACGAAAGCGAGCGTTTGGTGCATATTGTGGAAGGCTCGGACGCAGGTTGGCGGTCGAATTGGCAGTATGGCAAATACACCGACCCGAAGAACAATAAATACCATGTTTGGATGAATGAAAAGCTGTTTGTGCCGCGTTGGGATGGACAAGCGGCGTACATTATTCCGCCGATTATGAACTATCACAATGGGCCTGCTGGCATGGTTTACAATCCCGGGACGGCACTCGGAAGTGCGTGGAAAAATAAGTTTTTTTTGGTCGAATTTGTCGGCACGCCCTCGCGGTCGCACATCTGGTCTTTTAGCCTAAAACCGAAAGGCGCATCGTTTGAATTGGACGGCGAAACGGACATCGTGAGTGGCATTTTACCAACGGGCATTCAGTTCGGCCCAGACGGCGCGTTGTATGCTGCCGATTGGATAAATGGTTGGGGGACAAAGGATTATGGGCGCGTTTGGAAGATTGATGTGACCAAAGACAAGAACGATTTGGCCACGCAACGCTTGGAAACGCAGCGTTTGATGTTGCTGAATTATGCAACGCAAACGGAAGGAAATTTGTACAATTTATTATTTTATTCTGATATGCGTATTCGTCAAAAAGCGCAATTTGAGTTGGTGAATCGCGGTAAAAAAGGCGCGCCCTTTTTGCTCAAAGCCATCAGTCAACGCGACAATCAATTGGCGCGCATTCATGGCATTTGGGGCATGGGTCAATTGGCGCGGAAAGACAAGACGAACGCCGCCGCTTTAATGGCCTTATTGAACGACAGCGACGCCGAAATTGTCGTTCAAACCATCAAAATGTTGGGCGATGCGGACATCAAAAGCGTCGGCAACACATTAATGCCAATGCTCACGCATTCTAATTACCGTATTCGGTTTTATGCCGCCGAAGCATTGGGGCAGTTCAAGCACAAAGCAGCCGTTCAGCCTTTGATTAATATGCTTAAAACCAACAATGATGAAGACGTTTATCTACGTCACGCGGCGGTTTTAGCTTTGTCGAGAATTGCCAAGGATGAATCACTCGTTGCGCCGATTGTTGCGCTTGCGGATAGTCCGAACAAGGCGTTGCGGACGGCGGCGGTGTTGGTTTTACGCCGTTTGCGAAGCGATAAAATAGCTATTTTTTTGAATGATGCAGACGAATACATCATCACCGAAGCCGCCCGAGCGATTAACGACGATGTGTCAATTCAAAACGCGTTACCCGCTTTGGCGGCAGTTTTGAAAGAGAAAAAGTTTACAAATGAGCCTTTGTTGCGCCGTGCTATCAATGCCGCTTTGCGCGTAGGCGGCGATAAAGAATTGGACATTTTACTCGCTTTCGCAAGCCGAACGGACATCAAAGACGACCTAAAAGCGGAGGCTTTGGCCACAATCGGCTCATGGGCAGACCCCTCAGTACTAGACCGTGTGGATGGCCGTTTTAGAGGTATTATTAAAAGAGATGTCCAAGCGTTACGCACTAAGGTTCAACCTTTTATCGCTAATTTTTTGAAAGAAACAAATCCTGAAACGATTATTGCCACATCAGGTTTATTGGCCAATTTGAACATCACAGAAGCCAATAATCAACTGGCGAAAATGTATGCGGAAACGGATAATCCTAAAATCAAAAAGGCGTTGCTTTTGGCGTTAAACCAATTAAAATTTGCAGGTATCGAAGGCATTATCAAAAGTGGCATGCAAGACGCAGACGAAAATGTGAGAACGGCAGCTATTGGTTTATTAAATAATACGAATGTGTCAAAAGCCACGTTACCAACACTCGTCGAAGCCATTTTTAAGAAAGGAACGGTCAGAGAACAACAGCAATTGTTGAACGTTTTGGGTACATTAGACCTCAATAAAACGGAGACTATTTTGAGCAATTTGATGGATAAAATGGCCACGAATCAATTAGCACCTGACGTGAATTTGGAACTAAAAGAAGCCATTTTAGCATCAAATTCTATTGATTTGAAGGCAAAATTGGTTGGTTTGAAGGTAACGAACTCACTTTTAGACGCCTATTCAGAAGCCTTGTTTGGCGGTGATAAAGGTGGTGGATATGCGGTATTTAATTACAATGCGTCGGGTCAGTGTACGCGTTGTCATGCACTCAATAAAGAAGGGGGCAACGTGGGGCCAAATCTCATGCACATCGGCAGCGAATTGACGCGGGAACAGATTTTACAAGCTTTAATTGAACCGAGTGCAAGACTTGCGCCAGGGTTCGGCAACGTTAATTTGACGCTCAAAGACGGTCAAGAAGTGTTTGGCATTTTGGCCAAAGAAACTGCCGACGCATTGACTCTCACAACTTCTGACGCCGAACCGTTAGTGATTCCTGTTTCAAGGATTGCAACCCGAGAAAACATCCCGTCGAGTATGCCTGCAATGGGTGAATTGTTGTCAAAAAGAGAGATTCGAGATGTGGTGGAGTTTTTATCGAGTTTGAAAAAGCAATAAAACTGCCACTAAACCTCAAGTTATCTTGAGAAAAAACATATTTTTGCCGTATCATAACAAAAATACCCCCTCAGTATTTTTACCTTTTTATCACTTGACAGGCATATAAAATGAAAAAAGAAAATAATAAGAAGCAGCTCAATTTTTCAACAATTACTTTTTTAGACATTAAAAAAGTGGTCGCTATTCGCCAAACGGTGGAAGACGCGCCTTTTTCGGAATGGTTTGACGCGCCGACGACTTATGAAGCCGACGACGTTGCGTGTTTGGATAAATTAATAAAAAAGCATCGTAATTCTTTGTCGAGTTATTTGGAAGAAGAATTGAAAATGAAGTTTATTTCGACCATTCTCAACCGCATTGATTTTACTTTTGACGCCGTAAAAGATTGGTACGAACGCCCGATAAAAGCCGTGATTAACGGTTGGCAGATTGGCGGAAATACGGATTTCCTAGTCGCAAAAGGTGAAAAAGAGCCTGAAACGCCTTTTTTTTTCATTCAAGAATTTAAACCAACAACAGGTTCGACGCCCGACGACCAAGTTTTAGCGCAAATGTTGGTAGCTTTGGAATTGAATGAATTAAGCATGATTCGCGGTGGATTTATCATGGGACAATTATGGAAATTTGTTATTTTAGATAAAAAAGAAGACAGTAGTTTTCATTTTTATACATCGATGTCGTTCGATAGTTTGAAACTCGATGAATTGGTGTTGATTTATAAACATCTTAAGACAGTTAAAGAAAAATATTGTCAATAAGACATTGCAAAAATGACTAAACATGAATCATCTTTTAAAAAAAACGGAAAATCATGGAGTCTATTGATGCGATTAAAATTCATTTCAGCCAAGACAATTTACTGGTTTTGAACGTATGCTTGGCCCTCATCATGTTCAGCATTGCGCTCGATATTCGCCGCGAAGACTTTGAAAGCCTTTGGAAAAACCCCAAACCTGCCATTATCGGCATGATTGCCCAACTGATTTTGTTGCCAATTGGCACAATTTGCTTGGTTTTCATTTTCAATCCCCCCCCCTCAGTAGCCTTGGGTATGGTGGCGATTGCGGCCTGTCCTGGGGGCAATAACTCTAATTATTCGACGTATTTGTCAAAAGGAAATACGGCTTTGGCAATAACAACGACCTCGATTTCGGTCATTGTGTGCATGGTTACAATGCCTTTGTATATTTGGTTGGGTGCGAAAATTATCCCAAATATCGCCAATTTGCAACGCGACGTGCGGCTTGACCCGTTTGAAATGGTCAAAATTGTTGGTTTGTTGATTCTGACGCCGCTTGTTTTGGGCATGGCCGTTCGGCAGAAATTTCCCGATTTTACGGCCAAAATTTATAAGCCGTTTAAGACAATCTCCATGATTTTGTTTTTCGGACTCATCATCGGGGCATTGGCCGCAAATATCAAAAACATCAAAGAATACGTCGGCCAAGTGTTTCTGATTGTCGCCGTTCTGAACGCATTAGCTTTATCTTTTGGGTATTACTTCGCTAAAATCAATGGTTTATCCGAAGCTGACCGCCGTGCGATTACTTTTGAAACGGGCATTCACAACGTGACATTGGCTCTTATTGTTATCTTCAATTTCTTCGATGGCTTAGGCGGTATGGCACTCGTAGCCGCGTGGTACGGCATTTGGGACTTGATAACGGGCTTCGCTTTGGCGATTTATTGGGGAAAAAATCCGAAACAATGAATTAAGTAGGTAGTCGTAAATAAATGCCACTTTTTTTGTCGGTGCAGCGCACCGTAATATTTCGGTGCGCTGCACCTTAACCTTAAAGTCGCACCACAGCCGCCACCGTTTTACCTTCACATTAGAACTCACAGGCGTCCCGCGTGGCACGTATTCGATGAAAATGACTTCTACCAATGATGGCAAAGAATGGGCGTCGAAGTAGGTGGTTTTTTGAACCTTTTCTGCTTCCACTTTCGAGATGTTCATATCAATACCCAAAACATCTTTTACAAAAGCGCAAAAAACAGCTATATCCGTAAAGACTTTTTTAAAATGGACTTCATTATCAAGATTTGCTAACATATTTAGTGGTGTTTTAGACGTACAAAATAGTTGAAATTAAAAACATTTATGCTAATTTTTTTTACAAAAATAGTAAAATTTGAACAAAAATAGGCTTTATTGGACTTGTTTCAAAATTTTTAGAGACGCGCGCTTATTCTATCATCTTGAAGCCTAAGCAAACGCTCTACTTGATTTATATAACGACTTGCTTCATTAAAACGGTCGTCAATGCCCCCCCTCAGTATCACGTAGTTTTTTTGATAAAAAACTAAGTTCTTTTCATACACGTTGAACAATCGCTTGCGGTCGGTCGCATTCTCGCGCAAGGGGTCGGCTTCCCACGCAATGCCTTCGGGCGAACAGAGCAAATAGATAGTATGAAGTTTGATTGCTTCGTGCCTTGCAATGACTTTTGAAATTGGAAGTGGCAGACTTGATGGAATAATCAACTGACTGTCAGAAATGACACGTTTCTCATCAGAAATTGGAAAATTTTCATTAGAAATTTGCTCAATAATCCACGCATCGCACCGTCTGTATTTCTCTTCCGACCAAATTTTAATGGTCAATAAATCCGTATCGCAAAGTATCAGATTGGGTGAATTTGACACCTTTTTGCTTGTGAATTGCGCCAACAATGCCGTTTCTGCTTGATTTTCAGCAGCAAGTTGCCTTTCGGCTATTTTGAGCAAATCAGCTTCGTTATACTGAGGGGTCTGTTTTTTTTCAAAAAAATGCCGCGCATATTCTTCAACGAGTGATGTTTGAAAATGCGCGGCGAGTTGTCGGGCGAGTGTCGTTTTCCCACAAGATTCTGGC
>JAYSRS010000351.1:0-4426 GCA_043720935.1 Saprospiraceae bacterium | reverse complement strand
GCACTTGCATCCGAGCCTTCCAATAGCGAATCCGCCAAATCGCGTTTGTGGGCGTGGAGTTGTAGGATTTTTTCTTCGATGGTATTTTCCGTAATCAACCTATAAATCGTTACGGGGCGGGTTTGTCCGATGCGGTGTGCGCGGTCGCTTGCTTGGTCTTCGACGGCAGGATTCCACCACGGGTCGGTGTGAATCACGTAGTCCGCAGCCGTCAAATTCAAGCCCGTTCCACCTGCTTTTAGGCTGATTAAAAACAAATCGCCGCCGCGTCCCGACTGAAAAGCGGCTATCGCTTCCTCGCGTTTTTGGGGCGTTGTCGAGCCGTCGAGGTACTGATATTTGATGCCTTTTGATTCAACCCATTCCTTTATCAAGCCCAAATGACCGACGAATTGACTGAAAACCAAGGCTTTATGTCCGTTGTCCAACAATTCTTCCACCGTTTCGGCAAACAGTTCCAATTTAGAACTTTTCAAACCCAATTCAGGACTTACCAAATTCGGATTGCAACACGCCCGACGCAACCGCATGAGTTCGGCCAAAATCTTCAATTGCTTTGCACCCGCCCCGTCGTCGGCCATGTTTTCAAGCGATTCGACGGCATTGCGGCGCAACGTTTCGTAAAATGCCCGTTCCCCTTCCGACAAATTGACGGATAAAGTAATCTCCGTTTTAGGCGGTAAATCGTCCAAAACGTCGTTTTTCTTACGCCGTAAAATGAACGGTTGAATGATTTTCCGAAGGTGCGTTTTCTTATCGCGGTCGCCGTTTTTGTCAATCGGCACGCCGAATTTCTCTTGAAAATGATTGATTGACCCCAACAATCCAGGGTTTATGAAATTGTAGAGTGACCACAATTCGCCCAAATGATTTTCCACGGGCGTTCCCGTCGTGATGACGCGGAAATCGCCTTGCAATTCCATTGCGGCCTTCGTCCGTTTTGTTGAATAATTCTTAATCGCTTGGGCTTCGTCGAGGATAATTGTCGAAAATTTGACCCCCCTCAGTATTTCGGCCTCCCGTTGCATCAAATCGTAGGTGCAAATCAAGACATCAAACGGTTGCAGATTTTTTACCATTTCGGCACGGTCGCCATCGCGGAAAATAATAGGATTCAAAGTCGGCGCAAACCGCCGTGCCTCGCGTTCCCAATTTCGGCAAACCGACACGGGGGCGAGTACCAAAGCTGCCCCGCTTTCGGCCCGTGCGGTCAACATCGCCAAGGCTTGAACGGTTTTTCCAAGGCCCATATCGTCGGCCAAACACGCCCCGACGCCCCAATCGGCCAAACGCATGAGCCATTGATAGCCGTCGAGTTGATAAGGCCGCAATTCAGCATTGAAAGTCGAAGGCAATTCAGCACGGACATTCGACAAGTTTTTGAGTTTTTTCAAATGCGCTTTCCAATGCTTATCGGCTTCTAATTGGTCAATTTCGCTTGTAAAATCGTCAATTGCGCCAGCCGCCAAGGGATGAAAGCGCAAAGAGCCGTCTTTTTGCGGGTCGGCGTAATCGCTCAACGCCTTCAATTTTTTGGATAATTGTTTCGTCAAAGCCAAAAATTGACCGTCGCCGAGTTCGATAAATTGCCCGTTTGATTTGGCCGTCGAGACCAATTCCAACAAAGTTTTCATGCTCAAAACGCGGTCTTCCGACACTTTTACCTCACCTTCCAAGCTAAACCAATCGTTTTTACGGCTCACGCGCAACGATAAACTGTCAAAACCCAATTGCTTCAAAATCTTAAATCGTTCGCCTTTTGGCCACTCAATAACGACTTTTGGTAAGCCGTTTTCAGAGAAATAATCCGAAAGAGGCCCCTCCCGATAGTCTCGGGACAAGTCCGTATTTTCGGCAATTTCGCCCTTTTTCAATTTTTTTGGCTTCGCCAACGCCTTTTTATCTTCAATTTTAGGCGGCGGCGGCGCGTCATTATTTGCGGTTAATTTTCGCAATTCTAACAACGTTTCAAGGCAGTCATCGGGCGTTTCCAAGAGCCATTCCATTTCAAAACCTTCAAATTTGCCGAGACTTTGTAGGGCATTTTCGACGGCTTCGGCGTTCTTTTTCTCTTGTTTCAAGTCTCGAATGGCCACTTTTCGCTTGCCATTTACTTCCGCAATCAAGTTTGTCGAGCCTTTTGCGGGTTTCACAAACGGCGGTGTCGTCGTGAACGGTTTGATGTAAAATTCAACCTTCATACCGTCGTTTACGGGCAACAAATGCACGTGAATTGTGGCATCACCTTTCACTTTTTCTAAATCTATATTGTCTTCCAACAACGTACTTTGCACTGTAATCACCGACGACAAACGGCTCACAATTTCGGCCAATTGTTTCTCCGCCGTTTTCGGTACTTTCAAGGCTTTTCCGCCCAAAGCGTTGATAATATCAATGTGTTTCTGCTCAATTTTCATAATCGCATAGCGCGTCGGCGTCTCTTTCAACACGTTAATGCCCGTGAAACTCACTTTATGCGGAAAGCTAATTTCATAGTTTTGGCCTTTAGCTTCGACAATCAATTCGGGTTTACGTTCCGTCAATTCAAGCGACGCCGTCGGATTGTCCATCAAAAACAAATACGGATGCCCAATGAGCATCGGCAAGGCTTTTTCGACATTAAATTCAGCCACATCGTTGCCCCAACCACCTGAATAAAGCGTAATTGTTGCCGCAATTTTATGGTCTTGCGGTGTCATATTCGGCACTTCGTTTTGCTTAAATCGCTTCAACGCGATGTTTCGACCCGCCGACCACGCGCCACTTTTGTTCATTGTTTGCTCTTTCGGCTGAATCACAATCGGATTTGGGCTAATCATATAGACCACGCGGCTGTCACCTTCCTTCTTTTTAGACCCCTCAGTATTTTTAGTTACGGCGGCAATTGTGGACAAGGCTTGCAACGACAATTGCCAACTTTCAAACTTCGGAACGCTGTACATGAGGCTTTTTAGACCCGTTTTTTGTTCCAATTTATCCCAAATATCCAAGTATTTCAAGGATTTTCCTTCCTCAATCCCTTTAAACGCTTCGGACAAAATCGCCGCGTATTCCATTTGCACCCATTCCAAACCTTCGCGTTGTGCGCTGTTGTGGTACGTTTCGTAGAGTTGCCACGAACTTTTATCCACCTTCGCCTCGCACCAAATCGCCGCGCAACCCCAAAAAATCCGTTCCCACGTCTGCGTCGGGTTGTAACTCGCCAAAATCATGTGCGCGTCGCGTTGCCGATTTTGGAGAAAATGGTGCGTTGCGGTCAAATATTGATAACTTTTGTAATGCGGATGCGTCGGCATCACGAGCGCGAGAAACGACGGAATGCGCCCCATAAAACTGTGGTCGTTCGATTTCAGAATCGCCGCAATTGCAAAAAGCCCCGCATTGCCATCCACGAAGGCTTTTTTATTGCCCGTTTCAGACCGCGTTTTTTTAATGCGGTTGTCTAAGTTCGCAAGCACCCCCTCAGTATTTTCATCTAAAAATTGCAAAACGGCTTGACCATTGAGCGCGTCGGCATCGTTTTGGTTTTTGAATAAATTATTATAATCCGTATAATCTTTTTTATTACCTCTGAACAAAGCGGCCATTTTCAAGGCTTCAATCAAGGCTTTTTGTTGATTTTCTCTTACATCTGCTATTTTTTTAAGTATAAATGCTTCATAATCAGCCACATTTTGTCCATCCCAAAGATTTTTCATCATCGAATTGATAACGGCAATCAAGCCAATATCGAAGGAGATTTCCTCCAAAAGTTCCCAATTTAAGCTGTCATTGCCGTAGGCGAAAAAGTTGCGGATGAAGTCATTGAAATCAAAAGACGTGTTGTACATCCGTGCTAAATTGTTCACGACTTCATAAAATTTCTCAATATCGGCCTCATACAACCTAAAACGCGCTTCCGCCATACCGTTTGGTACGTCAATATAATACGTGTTGTTGGGCCGTGGATACATCGGCATTTCGGCTTTCACGACTTCCACGACGCGCTTAAAAGCCGTCAAATGTTTTTTTCTGAAATACGCGCACAACGGCTCAACCATGTACGGTTCGCACAACATACCTGCCCGTGAACGCCCATCAAGAAAGCCCTGACGCTCCAAAAAATCAATCGTTAATTTGAGTTTTTGAGGAGAAACGGGGAGGTCTTTTTCGTCTTTTATGTTCGTTTTCAAGACAATAGTCGCGTTAATTGAGTGCGAAACGGTCGTTCCTGACACCGCAGCAATCAACAACACTGCCGTTTGAAGCGGCGATAAATTGCCCATTTTTGCGAGTTGTTCCTCAACATCAGCGCGCGTTTTCTTGATATTACTAGCCATGTTTTCTATTTTTTAAAAGTTAAATACAACTCTTTTTCCACTGATTACACTGATTTCTAGTGTGCAATTCTTCACGGCGGCGTAGCTGCCCAATCTTGGTAACATAG
>JAYSRS010000350.1:0-1578 GCA_043720935.1 Saprospiraceae bacterium | reverse complement strand
CACATTAAAACCTCAACAAACACGCTCGCCCCTAAAAAAAACACTTTCGGGCGAAGCGAGAAACAGCCCGTGTTAGAGTGCCAAAGTAGAATTAATAGGTCGGTGAAATAGAAGTGCATAAAAGGGGCATTTTCCTTCTGAATGGCCGAAAATACTGAGGGGGTGTTAAACCCTCTGTTTTGTTGGCTCAAAGATAATACAACAGAAAAGCGTTGTGCAATAGTTATTTCTAACTATACGCCTCTAACACATTGATAGTCAATGCATTAAATTTAATTAAATTTAAAAATAATTTTGAAAATGTTCTTATGATGTGAAAAAGTATTGTCTTGTAGCATATTGTTATGGATTAGCATAAAACGAAAAGACAGAGCAGCGTCATCAAAGGGAGGATTAATACCACACGCTCGATTAGCGTGCCTACCATTGAAAATAGATAACTGGTTGTCTTTTGTTTCTACACTGGAACTTTTGATTGTGAAACTATATAGTAGTATTGTCATTGATAAAGGCAAATGTATGAGGTGGATTTATTATTTCATTATTCTTAGTGTGATATTTTATAAATTATTATTTTATTGGTTTTCAATATAAATATTTCAAAGCTATTGCGTCGATTATTTCAATAAAAAACAAGCCGCCCCACATAAGCGTAAGGCGGCTGTTACATTTAATAAAAGGATTGAATACTAACACTATTGTTTCACAAACTTGGCCACTTGTGTACCCACTTTTAGGATATATGTCCCTTGCGGAAAAGCCGATACATCAAGCAGTCCCCCAATCCCCAAAGGGGGAGTGTCGCTTATTTTGCCCGTCAGAACTTGTTGCCCCAAGAGATTATAGACTTGAAAATCTGTTCCTTCGGTCGTTTCAACCGTCAAAAATTGGCGCGTTACTGAGGGGTAAACTTTGAGTTGGTTTTTTGATGAGTTAGACAGGGTAATGACTTTTGAATAGTCGGCTGTGCCGTCTAAGTCGTTGATTTTCAAGCGATAATAGTGGACATTCGCCGCCGTTGTGGGGTCGATGAGGGTGTAATTTGAGCTAGAACCTTTGGCTTTGACCGTTCCAATTTTGATGAATAGCTGCCCATCAAGGCTGCGTTCTATGTCAAAATCGCGGACATTTTTCTTTTCAGCCGTTGTCCGACATAATCGTGGCATTCAAACCAAAAGGCGACACCATCATCCGACCCATCACTTGCGGATTGTCAACGGCAATGATTTTATAGGTCTTGAACGTGGGTTGTTCCCGAGCAAATGCCGCGTCCATAATGGGTGAATCATACACTTTGAACGAACGTTCGCCACCATCAGGTTTTGGTAAACTGAATGTAAGTGTTTGATTTTCAGCTTGTTGCAAGGTTTCGGAAGGTGCTTTGCGAAGCTGCTGTGCGACGTTTGTCCAATTGAAGGACACAACGCGGCTGGTTTGTGCGTAAGTTTTAGCGACAAACATGGATACGCCTATTAATAGGCTAAGGAACGTTAAGTAAATAAAAGCGTATTTTACTGGCTCTTTCTCGCTGCGCTCGAAAATCGCCATCTGAAGGATTTTTTAGGAGGCAGCTTGTTT
>JAYSRS010000349.1:0-4433 GCA_043720935.1 Saprospiraceae bacterium | reverse complement strand
AAATGCGCTTTTATTTTTTCAACGTTCCTTATCCTACTTTTTCTAAGTATAATTGATAGTTTTCTTCATCAAAATTGACGAAAATTACTTTTTCAATTTGAGGAAAATCTGTCAAAAAAGCATCTACCGTTTCAAGGGCAATCGTACAAGCCTCTGCCTTCGGAAAATGATAAATGCCTGTGCTGATATTCGGAAAAGCGATGGTTTTTACACCATTCTCAACTGCAAGCTGCAAGCTATTAGCGTAACAACGCGCTAATTTCGCTGCTTCACTTTTATTGCCGCCATTCCAAACGGGGCCGTTGACGATGGCATCCGCAACAATTTTAGTGATGTCGCCTTTTATAATCTCAATATGTTCACGGTTTTTCATCGCTAATTTATTGATTACCAATGTTTTGTTTTTAATATTGGACTTTAAACAACAATCTGACGCGGGTTTTAAAACCCGCGTCAGATTTATACATCGGCTTTAAAATTCAGCATTCCCTGGATAACGCGGAAAAGGAATCACATCTCGGATGTTCGTCATGCCTGTAATGAACAACATCATCCGCTCGAAGCCTAAGCCAAAGCCCGCGTGCGGACAAGTGCCGAAGCGGCGAGTGTCCAAAAACCAAAACATTTCCTTTTCTGGAATGTGCATTTCTTGCATCCGTTGCGTGAGTTTATCGAGGCGTTCTTCGCGTTGCGAGCCGCCGATAATTTCACCGACGTAAGGAAATAAAACATCCATGGCCGCCACCGTTTTACCGTCCTCGTTCTGACGCATATAAAATGCCTTAATATCTTTCGGATAATTAATCAAAATAACGGGTTTCTTGAAGTGTTTTTCCACCAAATACCGTTCATGTTCTTTTTGTAAATCAATGCCCCAATCAACGGGGAACTTGAATTGCCCTTTTTTGTAGGGTTTTGAGTCCTTCAAAATCGTAATTGCTTCGGTATAATCCAAACGCTCAAATGGATTTGCCAAGACAAATTCCAATTTTTCTATCAAACCCAAGTCCTGACGCTCCGCTTGCGGCTTCTCTTTTTCTTCATTCGCAAAGCGTTCGGCTAAGAAATTGAGGTCTTCACGGCAATTCTCTAAGGCATATTTTGTACAATATTTGAGCATTTCTTCTGCCAAATCCATGTTGTCCGTCAAATCAGCAAAGGCCACTTCTGGCTCAATCATCCAAAACTCGGCTAAATGATACGGCGTATTCGAGTTTTCGGCGCGAAAAGTCGGCCCAAACGTATAAACCTTGCTCAATCCCATTGCAAACAACTCGCCTTCCAACTGACCCGACACCGTTAGGTTTGCGGGACGTTCAAAAAAGTCCTTTGAATAATCTATTTCCCCCCCCTCAGTAAGTGGCGGTTTTTCGATGTCCAAAGTCGTTACGTGGAACATTTCACCCGCACCTTCGGCGTCGCTTGCGGTAATAATTGGTGAATGCAGATTGAAAAATGCCTTGTCATTATAAAATTTATGAATGGCAAATTGCAGGGCGTGCCGAATGCGGAAGACCGCGCCAAAGACGTTTGTGCGAATCCGTAAATGTGCCTGACCGCGCAAAAACTCCATACTTGGGCGGTTTTTTGCTTGAAAAGGATAGGTTGAAGGGTCGCAATCGCCAAAAATCTCGACTGTTTCAGCTATCACTTCAACGGCTTGTCCCTTGCCTTGCGACGCAATGAGCGTACCTTCAAAACAAACGGACGCACCGACCGTAATGCGACTCAATGTTTCCGCATCCATCGTTTCGGGGTCAACCACCACTTGCAAAGTTGCCAAACACGAGCCATCATTCAAGGCCACAAAGCGGTTGTTCCGCACCGAGCGCACCCACCCCATAACGGTCACGCGGCCTTCATTTTGCCCCCCCCTCAGTATTTGGGCTATTTCTGTTCTTTTTTTCATAAAAATACTTTTTCTGATTGATAATATTCTTGCACAGAGTTCACAAAGAACACAGAGTTTTTGATTTTTTTTTCGGAAGCATCGGTTATTTATCGCAACGCAAACTTGACGCGGGTTTGAAACGCGTCAAGTTGTAACTAATTGATTGTCAATAGATTTGAAACAATCTTTCATTTTGCGATACATAACCGATGATTCCGTTTTTTTTTATTAGTAATACTATCTCAACACGTTATTAACAACTAAACAGTATTGGTCTATAAAAAATCAAAAACTCTGTGTCCTCTGTTAACTCTGTGTGAAACTCAAAGTTAAGGAACAACCACACGCAAGGCGCGTTCCAAAACTGAAATTTCTGTTGGTGACATACCAACTAATTCGCCGTCCGTCTCGCAAAAAACGGGTTTTCCAAGGCTTTCAATGCGAATATTTTTGACTTGCAAGAGCGTCACTTCACGCGCTCGACCAATTTTGCCTGTGTATAAAAGCGGCATATAGGCAAGAACTTTCCAAGGCGAAATGTCTCGAATCAAGGTAAAACCCAACAAACCATCGTCTTTTATGGCTTGCGGCGTCACTTGCATCCCCGCGCCCGAAAATTTGTTGATGCCAAAATTGATGGTATAAAACGCGTCTTCGGTCGTCTGTCCGTCGTGGTGAATCCGCACGCGCTCGGCTTTATACGCATACAAACACTTAAGCATATGTAACATATACGCGAATTTTTTAGGCACTAAACGTTTTCTACTAACGCTTTCGACGGACTGAACAACGAACGAATCGTAGCCCAAACCACCTGCATTGCCGAAAAAATGTTGCTGCTTATCACCTTGCGCGTCGAGATAATCAACCTGCCCAACGTCTTGAAAGGCCGTGTTGCCGACCTTCAACATGGCGATAAAATCGTCCAAATTTGACGGAATTTTGTGCATTTTGACCCAATCGTTGCCCGTTCCTGCGGCAAACATCGTAAAATTGATGCTACTTGGGTCCACTGCCGTTTGCTGAAAAATGCCGTTGATAATCTCATTCAACGTGCCGTCACCACCTAGGCCGATGATGTTTTGCCCCCCCTCAGTATGCAGGGCATTTTTGACGATTGCCGTTGCGTCGCCGCGTTTTTTTGTAAAATGAACAGAAAAATGAACGTTATTTTCGTTCAATTTCCGTTCGATTTCTGCCCAACGTTTGCGGACTTTGCCGCCTCCGCTTGCGGGATTAGCGACGATAAGCCAAGGCTGTTGGCCCATTGAATTGGTTGTAATATTTTTCAATTTCGATAAAATAAGTAGGTATTCGGGCGCAAAATTAACCGTTAGTCTGTCAATTTGGTTTTTTAATAGAAAATTTAGTCTATTCATCGGTTTTAATTTATAATCTTGTCGAACAATAACACAGTAGAGGGCGTTATTTTTAACGAAGAACTTGATTTTGAATGCGTTAGGGCTTACAAAATTCCTTTTTTCAAGGTGCTAATTTTGCTTTTCAATTGCGGCGTAACTGCCAAATTTTGGTAATAGACGACACTCATGTTCGATTCTCTTTGCGGTGTAACCGCTAAACGCCTTGTTTTGCGGTTACACTGCACTATAAAATAGGCATCTGTTTGGAAATATTACCGAGATTTAGCAGCTACGCCGCCGTAAAAGCATTCAAAGCGGAAATTGCTGTTAAAAATTCCATGCTACTGTACACGGGTCACAGATTTGATTAATACAACTAATTTATGTTGATTTTTCTTATTGTTTCCTAAAAAAAATCAGCGCAAATCAGTCCAATCTGTTTAATCAGTGGGCCATGTATAATAGTATATAAAAATTCATCATTCATAACTCATCATTCATCATTCGCCAATGAATATTTTAAGAATTGAAGATGTCGTAAAAACCTACGACAAACACATTGCCGTCAATCATGTCTCTTTTGATATGCCCGAAGACTGCATTTTCGGGATGTTGGGGCCGAACGGTGCGGGAAAAAGTTCGTTGATTCGGATGATAACAACGATTACACGGCCAGATTCGGGCAAAATCTTCTTCGCCGACGAGCCACTCAACAGCTATCACCCCGAACAAATCGGTTATATGCCCGAAGAACGCGGCCTCTATAAAAAAATGAAAGTCGGCGAACACATGCTTTATTTGGCGCAACTCAAAGGCTTGTCGCTCAACGATGCCAAAACCGAGGTGCGTAAATGGTTTATCAAACTTAACATCACGGATTGGTGGGACAAAAAAGTGGAAGAACTCTCGAAAGGCATGCAGCAAAAAGTGCAATTCGTCTCGACCGTTATCCACAAGCCCCGTTTGCTGATTTTAGACGAGCCGTTTTCGGGACTTGACCCTTTGAACGCCGATTTATTGAAGAATGAAATCTACGAACTCCATAAAAACGGGACGAGCATCATTTTTTCGACGCACCGCATGGAACAAGTCGAAGAAATTTGCGACAAAATCGTCTTAATAAACAAAGGAAAAAATGTACTTTTTGGTACGGTCAAAGAAATTAAACAGAATTTCAAAGA